>CAMNJK010000253.1 GCA_946541435.1 uncultured Bacillota bacterium | reverse complement strand
CGGTGTCGCCATGGCGGGCATAAACTCAAATCCCCGGCTCAGCAGCAGTCCGGCTGAAGCGAAGAGAAGAACGATGGCTCCCAGCAGGACGATCTTCTTATGCTGCAGGGACCATTCCGCAATGGTGCGGTATTTCCGGACCACCCTGCCGTTCTGCCCCAGCACGGATTTTTTCGGCTTGCGCACCAGCATGCCCTTGGCCATGGCAGGCACCAGCGTCAGCGCGATCAAAAGGCTGGCCAGAAGCGAATAGGTAACCGTCAGGGCCAGGTCTGTGAAGATATCTCTGGTGGTCCCGTCCACGAAAACAATGGGCGCGAAAACGCAGATGGTGGTCAGGGTCGAAGCCGTGACAGCGCCCGCCACCTGCCAGGCGCCGGAAACAGCAGCCTGCAGGATGGTATAACCCAGGCTTCGGAGCCTGTAGATGTTCTCTATGACGACAATGGAATTGTCCACCAGCATGCCCACGCCGATGGCCAGTCCGGACAGAGAGATCATGTTCAGTGTGACACCGGAGAAATACATCAGAGCCAGGGCGAAAATGACGCTCACCGGGATACTGATGGCCGTGATCAGGGTGGGCCTGATGTCCCGCAGGAAGAAGAGCAGGATCAGAATGGCCAGGATCGCTCCCAGGATCAGGTTTTCCAGAACGGAGTTGATGACCTGATGGATGTATTCTCCCTGGTCCACCAGGGTGGTGAAATGAAGTCCGTCATACTTTTCTTCCAGCTGTTCAAACTTCTCCCGGACATTGTCCGCCACCGTAGCTGTTGCATAGGTGGACTGTTTGGTAAAGCTTAAGAGGACCCCGTTCTCGCCGTTGATGCGGGCGTAGGTCTCATCGTCTTCCGAAGCTTCGATGACATAGCCGATGTCTCTGACCCGAATGGGGGCGATATCATCGATGCCCAGATCGAAGAGGATCAGCCCCTCCATCTCTGCCCGGTCAGCGATCTTATCACCCACGCTGACCAGGATCTTATCTTCTCCTTCCGTCACATAGCCTGCGGGCATGGAGAAGTTCTGGGCCGCCAGGATCGACGAAACATTGTCCATGGTGATGATCTCGTTGAGATCAGCGCCGTCCAGGGCCGCGTCCCTGCTGTCCTCGATCTCCTTCAGGGTGGACTTCAGCTGATTGATGGTGGTCTGTACGGTGGATTCTGCAGCCCCCAGGTCGGAATAAGTATTACCCAGAGAAAACGCAATGGATGTTTCCTGCTTCTCGATGGTGGCGATCCCGGATTCGATCTGGGCGATGGCCTGGTCGATCTGCTGGATGCCGGAGTCGATCTCACTGAAATCTCCTTCCTCCAGCATCTGGATCAGAGCATACAGTTCCTCCAGGGAGCCGAATCCTCCCTGGGCCAGGATCTGCTGGGCCGCCTCGGGACCGCCTGAAGACAGGGCTTCCTCCGCGGCATCTGCCAGCTGCTGCAGGGACGGCAGGTCATCCCGCATGGCAAGAAGCTGGTCCTTCTGGGCCTGCAGCGTGGTTTTCTGCGCCTCCAGCTTAGCCTTCTGCCGCAGAAGCTTTTTCTTTGTTTTTGTCAGCTTCTTTTCTGCCTTGCTTTCACCTCTGGTAACCTGGCTCTTGCCGGATTCGATCTGGGATCTTCCGGATTCAGCCTTGTTGATCCCCTTTCGTACTTTGCTCTTACCATCATCGATCTCTCCGTTGATGGCCGCGCGGATATCACTGTTCAGCGCATCGATCTTCTCCTGGTCCAGGACGATCTGCAGACCGTCATCGATCATTCCCATGGCCGAAACGGAGGCAACGCCTTCCGTACCCTCCAGGGGCGTCAGAAGTTCCTCCCTTGTCAATGTGGATACTTCCGCCGCATCCATATCCTTCATGGAGACCGCGGCCACCGCCACCGGGATCATGTTCAGATTGATCTTCATGACGATGGGATTGCTGGCTCCTTCCGGCAGGGTGTCCTTGATTTGTTCCACCTTGTCCCGGATATCGACGGAGATTGCGTCCATATTCACATCATCCGTAAAGACAAGGGTGATATAGGAATAATTGTCCGCCGAAACAGAGCTGAGCTCATCCACATTGGGCAGGGTCGCAAGCTGCTGCTCCAGAGGTTCTGTGATCTCCCGTTCCGCTTCCTCGGCGCTGGCGCCGGGATCGGCCGTCAGGACGATGGCCACAGGCGCGTTCATGTTGGGAAACAGATCCGGGGTCATTCTGGTGAGCGCGACGACGCCGAAGATCAGGACGATGACAACAGCAACGAATATAGTAAAAGGTTTGCTTACGCTGAATTTTGATATCATGAATCGTTACACTACTCCATCAGTGATACATTGTCAAAGGGTATTATACGTTTTTAACACTGCCTTTGCAATACGATAGTTAGACACATCATACATCCGGCAATACTTATTACATATAATAGTATAAGTAAATAAAAAGACCCTGCGGGATCCACAGGGTCTGATGGTGCGGCTAGCCGGACTTGAACCGGCACGGTCTCCCACACGCCCCTCAAACG
>CAMNJK010000252.1 GCA_946541435.1 uncultured Bacillota bacterium | reverse complement strand
GAGGGCTGCTCAAGGCGAGCAATAGTTCCTCAGAGGAAAGGCGCTCGTAGAACCAAGACCATTCGGGGCGATCTAGCCCCGTACCAAAGCGCCGATTCCGGCGAGGAAGCTATTGTCGCCTCATGCAGCCCGGAGTTTTTTTGTTTGATAAAACCTTGACAACCCTTTCCACCTGTGCTATTCTCTTCACAGAGTTTTGAATAAAACGCAATAATCAGGTAGTTAAGTAGAAATGGAGGAAGATTATGCGAAACACATGTCTTTGCATTCCGCACGGGCATTTTTTGTCTGCGGAATCAGTTCAAATCGGCCGTTTTCAGGCTAATTCTCACAAGAATAACAAAATGAATAGTGGTACTTCCGAAAGGGGGCGTGACTGATGGGTGCTATGCTCGTTAAAATCGTTCTGCTTCTGGCTTACTTCGGCCTGTTGATCTATGTGGCCATGTACAGCCGCAAGAAGGTCACCGACGTCAACAGCTTCGTTTTAGGCGGCCGGACCATCGGTCCGTGGATGTCCGCATTTTCCTTCGGCACATCCTACTTCTCCGCTGTAGTCTTCGTTGGCTACGCTGGCCAGTTCGGTTGGAAATACGGTCTGTCCGCTACCTGGGCAGGGATCATGAACGCCATGGTGGGCGCGCTTCTGGCCTGGTTCGTATTAGGCAGAAGGACCCGGATCATGACTCAGCACCTGGACTCCTCCACCATGCCTCAGTTTTTCGAGGCCCGGTTCCAGAGCCCAAGGCTGAAGATCATGGCCTCCGCCATTATCTTCATCTTCCTGATCCCCTACACCGCTTCATTATATAACGGACTGTCCCGTCTCTTCGGGATGGCCTTCAACATCGACTATTCCGTCTGTGTCATCGTCATGGCGATCCTCACAGCAATCTACGTGACTGCCGGCGGCTACATGGCCTCCGCCATCACAGATTTCATCCAGGGCTGCATCATGCTGGTGGGCATCGCCGCCACCGTGATCGCCGTACTGAAAAGCCAGGGCGGCTTCATGGCAGCCATCAGCGCCATGGGCAAGGTCTCCGACCCCACGGTCTCGGACGTTCCCGGCGTATTCGCCTCCTTCTTCGGTCCGGATCCCATCAACCTCCTTGGGGTCATCATCCTGACCTCCCTGGGTACCTGGGGTCTGCCGCAGATGGTCCAGAAATTCTACGCTATCAAGAGCGAACACGACATCCACAAGGGCACCGTGATCTCCACGATCTTTGCTCTGGTGGTAGCCGGCGGATGTTACTTCCTGGGCGGCTTCGGCCGGCTCTTCTCCGATAAAGTGGACGTGGCCACTGAAGGCTTCGATGCCATCATCCCGGCCATGCTTTCCGGACTGTCACCCCTGCTGATCGCCTTAGTAGTGATCCTGGTGCTGTCCGCTTCCATGTCCACACTGTCTTCTCTGGTGCTGACCTCCAGCTCCACCTTAACGCTGGACTTCATCAAAGGCACTATCCGAAAAGACATGAGCGAAAAGCAGTCCCTGCTGACCATCCGGGTCCTGCTGGTGATCTTCATCGTGATCTCCGTGATCATCGCCCTGATCCAGTACAAATCCAGCGTCACCTTCATCGCACAGCTGATGGGCGTATCCTGGGGTGCTCTGGCCGGCGCCTTCCTGGCTCCGTTCCTCTATGGGCTCTACTGGAAAGGCGTTACCAAGGCTGCCTGCTGGGTGAGCTTCCTGTTCTCCACCATCGTGATGCTGCTGAACATCTTCATCCGGCCCAGCTTCCCGACCCTGCTGCAGTCTCCCATCAACTGTGGAGCCTTCTGCATGCTGGCGGGCCTGGTCATCGTACCGTTGGTAAGCGTGATCACACCAAAACCCAGCCAGGAACACCTGGACAAAGTCTTCCAGTGCTACGACCGGAAAGTCCTGGTCAACATCAAAGACTACATCGGCGACGAAGAATAGCAAAAGAGAGTGTATTAATATATCGAAGGGGCACCCCCTCCGCCCCGCTGTCCCGGGTTCCCAAGCCCCGGGAGCAGCAAGACCTCCGGCACTACCGGGGGTCTTTTCGTTGCTTTCAACTCTCCATACAGACAACTATCCATCATCCTTCGATCCGTCTGTAACAAATGTCTAGAGCAATTTCCATTAGACAGATTTGTCTTTATTCATAAAACGTCTAACATTTTTATCCTCACAGCACAGATAAATCTGCTCATTTTAAAGAAACGTCTGCCAGCCCGCCGCGGGAGCTCCGTAACAAAGCTCCCGCAAGGCCGGGCAAACAGACCCCACTCCAATACAGAATCCTCCTATGCAAAACGATCCCCCAGACTCTTGAGCCTGAAGGATCGTTTATAATTAATGCTTGATTATTATGCCATCACACCGACCTCACCGATCGTGCTTCAGCAGCTTCCTTCTTCGGAGGATCAATCCCGCCGCAGCCGAGATCACCAACAATCCGCCAACAGCCAAAATCCCTTCTTGCCCAGGACCACCGGTGGATGGGAGTTCATAGCCAGCGTCGTTTTTGCTGTTGT
>CAMNJK010000251.1 GCA_946541435.1 uncultured Bacillota bacterium | reverse complement strand
CCCCAGGGGAACAGACAGGGCATCAAACAGGGGACGCTTCTCTGTCTTCTTCCCTGGTAAGGCAGAAAACGTCCCCTGTCTGATGCCCTGTCTGTTGTTTCCCTGGCAAGACAGAGAACCGTCCCCTGTCTTAAATCAGGTCATATTTTTCAATATCCACTCTTGCCTTTCCGCGACAGGTGAAGGAGATGCCGTCTGCTTCCTGATCTGTGTAGAGTACAGCAGAAAGCACCTGGCGGCCATCGTTTACAAAAGCTTCCACGCTGAAGCGGTCCAGGATCAGACGAATGGAAATAGATCCATCCTCGCTTGGAACCAAAGCTCTTCTCTGGTGGATGATGGCCCTGCGGGAACCGGAGAACTTCCGGTCGATCTTGAGCACCTGCTCCTTGGGACGCCAATTGATCATGGAGAACCGGGCACCTGCGGCAGCGAATTTGATCGTAAAGCGGTCAAACAGCTTCTCCGGGTCTTCCGGGCGGATCCGGACGGTCATATCTACACAGCGGCCCTTTACGCCCGGGAAGGTCCGGTCTTTGCCCTGGGTATCATCCGTAGGATCTACCTTCGTGATCTCTTCGTCGCCCGCAATCAGCTCGTTCTGATAAACGGTCTTATTCTGCCTGTGCGCCTCCAGCTCCCGGATCGGCTTCTGATAGAGCCTGTTATCAATGATGGACAGTTCCCTGGGGATGGACATCTGGCCAAGCCATTTGAGTTTTTCCTCTCTCATGGCAGAGGCGGTATCCCAGTTCTGAAGCCAGCCGATCATGATCCGTCTTCCATCCTCGGACAGGACGGTCTGAGGTGCATAAAAGTCAATTCCGTAATCGATCGACTGATTCGCTTCCTCGCAAAGGCTTCCATCCTCGTTAAGATGGCCGATCACGGCCAGGGTCCCGTTGCCGTTGTGGTACTCAAACCCCTCCGGCAGCATATCCTGAGGACTTACCAGAAGCACATGCTTTCCATCCAGTTCGAAGAAATCAGGACATTCCCACATCAGGCCGTACCGGCCCATGTTCTTTGCCAGAATCCCCTTATACTCCCAATGCACCGCATCCTTGCTCTGATAGATCAGGATCTGTCCGCTGCCGTCCGCCGGCCGGCTGCCAAGCAGGGCCTGATAGGAGCCGTCCGCCATGCGCAGGATCTTGGGATCCCGGAAATCGATCCGGCTGGCGCCTTCCGGGAGCATATCGGTAGTGATGACCGGATTTCCGGGATATTTCTCATAGTCGATTCCATCGCCAAACGCGATGCACTGCTGCTGGATCACGCTTCGGCCTCCTCCCGGAAGTCCTTCCGAAGATACACCGGTGTACATCAGCAGATGCCTGCCATCCGGAAGTACAACCGCACTGCCGGAGAAACAGCCGTCCATATCATAAGGTTCATCAGGCCCCATTACCGCCGGAAGATACTCCCAGTGCAGCAGGTCTCTGGAGACAGCATGTCCCCAATGCATGGGCCCCCAAATGATCCCATAGGGATGATACTGGTAAAACATATGATACTTACCCTGATAGAACGAAAACCCATTCGGGTCATTCATCCAGCCAACCCGGCTGGAAAGGTGGAAGAGCGGACGCTCTGCCGGTGTTATGGTCCGTCCCGTCAATTCCTCATACTTTTTCGCTTCGCGCAGCACTTCACTCATGTTCTTTCCCTCAATTCGCTTTTCTGCAGATCTTCCGTCTGCTGCGGCTTAAGATGAGGCTCCTTCCCGGCTCGTTCCTATAAGGCAGGAACAATTGCCAGGCTGCCTGCCCAGTCACCATTAAGTGACAATTGATTCATTATAGCAGATAACCTCTGTTAAAAAAACCTGCCTGCGAAAAAGTTTTCGGCAGCATGATCGCTGCGCCAACAGTTCAGGCAGGCAGGTCTGATCGAGGTCTGTATAAACATGGGGCAGGGGACGGTCTAAGTTTCCCTGTCCCATATCTTACTTATTCCGGGCAGTAAGCACCTCATACTGCGCGGATCAGATAGCTTGATATCTTACTATCAGCCGATGCTCTCGAAGTATGCATCCAGATAGCTCTGGAAGATCTCAAGATAACGAGGAAGGCCATAAGCATCCAGGTCAGCCAGATAAGCATCCCAGTCAGCATCCGTAAATCCGTTCATAATCCAGTCGGACTTGTGGGTGTTGATGCAGGTGGAGATATCAGCCATCAGGTTGGACAGCTCTTCAGTGTCATCCGGGTTCATAAGAAGGTTCGGATACACATAATCCATGGTCATATCCTTGGTGTAGATGTCAGCGATCCAGTCAAGACGATACTGAGCATCATCCGGGCAGGTGACATATTTGCCATAGTACTCGTTCAGGATAGCCAGAGGTCCGTTTACAGACTCCGCTTCACGAACTTCTACCGGAGACCAGTCGCCAAGCGGAGTGTGCTTGAGCATGGGCTCGCCGGCGTCGTTGGTTCCAAGCTGGAAGATATCGAACTCATCATCTTCGCCATAGGTTCCCCAGTTGTTCTGCGGAGACTGATACGGATCATACA
>CAMNJK010000250.1 GCA_946541435.1 uncultured Bacillota bacterium | reverse complement strand
GGGCAATGCCGCCCCGCTGCCGCTGGCCGCCGGAGAACTCATGAGGATACCTGGATTTATGCTCAGGCAGCAGCCCGACCTCCTCCAGCGCCTGATCCACCTTCGCGATCCGGTCCGCCTCATTTTTGTACAGATGAAAATTATACAGGCCCTCGGAAATGATATACTCGATGGTCGCCCGCTCATTCAGGGAAGCCGCCGGATCCTGGAAAATCATCTGGATATTTCGGATCACGTCGGTATCTTCCTGTTTGCTCAGCTTTCCGGAGATCCTCTTCCCTTCAAAAGTAATCTCCCCGGCGCTCAGCTCATTAATACGCATGATCGCCCGGCCGATGGTCGTTTTGCCGCTGCCGGACTCCCCCACCAGGGCAAACGTCTCCCCTTTATAGATATCAAAATTGGCGTCCTGCACCGCCTTGAACTTATTCTTTCCCCCGTTGTCAAAGGAAATCTCTACATTCCGCAGGGAAAGCAGAACCTCCCGGTTAGTCATTTCTGACATGGAAAGCGCCTCCTTTCGCTGTCATGCTGGCGATCTTTTCATGCAGATTCCGGATCGCGGCTGGTTTTTCCACCTTCGGCGCCCGGGGATCCAGGAGCCAGGTCTTGGCAAAATGCGTCTCGCTGACCTGGAAGAAAGGCGGTTCCTTCGCGAAGTCGATCTTCAGGGCCTGCGGATTCCTCGGAGCAAAGGCATCTCCGTCGATTTTGTTATACAGGGAGGGCGGCGTGCCCGTAATGTAATAGAGATCCTCCCCCTTGACGCCGAGCTGGGGCAGAGCGGACAGCAGCGCCCAGGTATAGGGATGCTGCGGATCGTAGAAGATCTCGTTCACCGTGCCGTACTCTATGATCTGACCGCCGTACATGACGCCGACCCGATCCGCCACGTTCGCCACTACACCCAGGTCATGGGTGATGTAGATGGTGGTGAATCCCAGTTCCTTCTGCAGATCCTTGATCAGCTTGATGATCTGGGCCTGGATGGTTACGTCCAGCGCGGTCGTGGGCTCATCGCAGATCAGGATTTCCGGATGGCAGCTCAGCGCAATAGCAATAACGATGCGCTGCCGCATGCCGCCGGAGTACTGGAAGGGGTAATTATCAAAACGATCCTCCGGATTCGGGATACCGACCCGGCCCATGATGCTGATAGCCTGTGCCTTCGCTTCCGTCTTGGAGAGCTTCTGGTGCTTTTCAATGACTTCCGTAATCTGAGAACCGATGGTCCGGATCGGGTTCAGAGAGGTCATGGGATCCTGGAAGACCGTCGCAATTTTTACACCGCGAATTCCTGCCCATTCCTTTTCCGTCTTCAGCTTCGTCAGGTCCTGTCCGTGATACATGATGGAACCGTTCGTGATTCTGCCGTTGGATTCCAGCATGCCTGTGAAGGTCTTGGTGAAAACGGACTTGCCGCTGCCGGACTCGCCCACAATGGCAAAGGTCTCTCCGTTAAACAGCTCCAGGGAAACATTCCGGATGGCCGTCAGGTATTTTTCCCGGACCCGGAACTGTACTTCAATATCCTTTGCGGAAATAATAATCTCGCTCATCTCTTCCTCCTACCGATGCGTCCGCGGATCCGTCGCATCCGCCAGCTTCTGCCCTACCACGTACAGGGAGATGGCGATCGCGGCCAGCACCAGGACGGGAATCCAGAACAGATGGGGATATCCGGTCATGTAGGACCTGTACTGGGAAATAGTCCGGCCCAGGGAAGCGTAGTTTGTGCCCAGACCGAGCCCCATGTAGGAGAGGAAAACCTCATAGGAGATCAGAGCGGGAATTTCCCGGGCAATATAGGTTACAATCACTGAAACCAGATAGGGCAGAATGTTCTTCACGATCATCGTGAACGTTTTCGTGCCCAGGCATTTACTCGCCAGGTTATACTCCCGGTCCCGGATGATCATAACCTGGGTCCTGATAAAGTAGGCCACATAGATCCAGTCAATGCAGCACATGACGAAGATCAGGGAGCCCAGGCCCGCGCCCAGCACATATGACAGGATCATGGCCAGCAGCAGATAGGGCACGTTGGAGACGACGTTATACACCTCGATCATCCACCGGTCCATCTTCTTGCTGAAGCCCCACAGCGCGCCGACCAGGATGCCGATGGTCATGATGATGGCCGTGCTGATAAAGCTGACGATGATGGAGTTTCTCGCACCGGCCCAGACCACATCCCATACCTCGTTGCCGATATTGTCGGTGCCGAAGATATGCTGCGCACTCGGGGGAAGATACTTCATCTCCGAGTTGTTGATATTCGGGGCGTCCGTGGGTGAATATCCGGAGGTAAGGGGCTGGATCAGCGCAAAAACCACCAGCACGATGACAAATACGGACAGGAAGATCGTCACCTTGCTGTGGAAAAAGGTATGCCAGACAGATTTCCAGTAGGAATACCTCGGCGCAGCGATATGCTCCGATTTTTTCTCATCGAAATCCGCAAATTCAAACAGATTCTCTTCTTCTCTTGCCATTATGATCTACCCGCCTTATCTGTCAGTG
>CAMNJK010000249.1 GCA_946541435.1 uncultured Bacillota bacterium | reverse complement strand
AATTCAAAGTGGGCGGTTAGCAGACATCCAATTCCATGCTTTGTCTACACTCTGTCGATATCCGCCAGGATATCGACTATATCTTCAATACCTATGGACAGCCTCAGCAGATCCCGGGTGATCCCGATCTCTTCCTGCAGCTCCTCCGAATACTCTTCGTGGGTCATAGTAGCCGGACAGCACAGCAGTGATTCCACGCCGCCCAGGCTCACGGCCAACTCGAATTCCTATTTCCCTACTATGTCAATAGTCATTATGTTTCAATCCCAATTTTTTTATATACACAATTCTGAACTCGTTGTGCAAATAGCACTCATTGTGCTTATTCATTTACAAACTTTTCCTGCTATAGTAAAATGGAGGCGGAGGTTTATATTATGCGCAAACTACTGAGTAAACTCGACCCGAAATACCTGAAGGTCTGTGGCTATGCAGCAGTCACGGTAATAGTGACCATCCTGCTGCTATACATCATCAGCCGCTCTGGCGGATTCTGGACCACCCTGTGGAACGTGTTCACGGCGGTGCTCAGTCCCATCCTCATCGGCGGGATCATCTGCTATCTGTTCCTGCCCATCGTGAATAAGATCGAGCGGCACCTCAGCGCAGAGCCCAAGCCCTGGAACCGGGCCGCAGCCGTGGCCATCCTCTATCTGGCCATCGCCGCTGTCCTGGTGCTCCTGATCCTGGGCTTCTCCGTGCTTCTGAAAGGCAGCCTGGACAGCCTGAAGAATTTAAATATCGAAACCATCAAGACTTACATCATGTCGGTCTACGACCAGTTCGAGGACATTCTGCAGTCCCTGAATGCGGAAATGGCCAGTTCCGGCCTGCCGCTGGAAAAGATCACAGGCATCATCACCTCGGTGATCAACGGTGTTGCCGGCTTCCTCAGCAGCATGCTCTTCGGCGTGATCTTCTCCATCTATTTCATGCTGGATGAGAAGAACCTGAGGAAATACTGGGGCCGTGTCATCCATCTCATCAGCGGTGGCAGAGGCGGCACCGCCGTCCGGCAGTTCGTCAAAGACGCCGACGCCTGCTTCTCCGGCTACATCCGGGGCCAGTTCACTGACGCCCTGCTAGTCGGGATCGTCACCAGCATCACCTTCGTGATCGCGGGGATCCCCTACGGCATCGTCATCGCCCTTATCGTGGGGGTGGGCAATCTGATCCCCTACGTGGGCCCCATCCTGGGCTACGGCGCCATCATCCTCTTCTGTGTCATCACGGGAGAGTTCGGCAAGCTGGTGCTGGGCCTCATCCTCATGGCCATCATCATGTTCATCGACGGCAACGTCATCAACCCCAAGCTCCTGTCTGCGAGCGTGGAAGTGCACCCTCTCCTGGTGGTGGCTGCCCTCATTGCCGGCGGCGCTGTGGGGGGATTCCTGGGCATGATCATCGCGGTGCCTACGGCGGCACTGATCAAGCTGTACTTTGAGCGGTTCCTTGCCAAGAGGGAACAAAGCCTTGCTGCAGCAGAATCGAAGAAAGAGTGAGTTATGGATAAGTTAAGACGTGACGCAGACGCCATCGTCTCTGCCAGCATCCAGGCGGTTCTCCCCGATGCCGCGGTGAAACGGGCCCTGCAGGACCTTCCGGAGGTCCCCGGCAGGATCCTCCTGGTGGCGGCGGGCAAAGCCGCATGGCAGATGGCAAAGGCGGCGACGGATACCATCAAAGTGGATGACGGCATCGTCATCACCAAATACGGACATGTGAAAGGATCCCTGCCCGGGATCCTTTGTCTGGAGGCGGGTCATCCCGTTCCCGATGAGAACAGCTTCTCCGCCACGGAGAAGGCACTGGAAATGGTCCGGGACCTGAGCCCGGATGACATGGTTTTGTTCCTGCTTTCCGGGGGCGGAAGTGCACTCTTTGAGCTTCCGAAGATCCCCGGGGAGGAGCTTCAGGACATCACCCGGCAGCTGCTTGCCTGCGGGGCGGACATCGTGGAGATGAACACCATCCGAAAGCGCCTGAGCTGTGTCAAGGGCGGGCGCTTCGCACAGGCCTGCGCCCCGGCGAGAGTCTGGAGCATCGTCCTCAGCGACATCATCGGAGACCCTCTGGACATGATCGCCAGCGGGCCGGCCTACCCCGACTCCTCCACCTGTGAGGAGGCCCTTGCCATTGCAGACAAATACGGGCTGAAGCTGTCGGATCAGGCCACAGCGCTCCTGCAGGAAGAGACCCCCAAAGAGCTTACCAATGTCACCACCCGGATCACCGGAAGTGTGCGGGAGCTTACCCGGGCCGCGGCAGACAAATGCCGGGAGCTGGGATACGAACCCACCGTCCTGACGGAAGAGCTGTCCTGCGAGGCGGCGGAAGCGGGACGGTTCCTTGGAGCCATCGCCCGGACCCATGCCGGATCCGGAAAACCCCTGGCCTTTCTTGCCGGCGGCGAGACAGTGGTTCAGCTCCGGGGCAAAGGCCTTGGGGGACGGAACCAGGAGATCGCCCTGGCGGCGGCACCCCTCATCGAGGGCCTTCCGGCGGCGGTCTTCTCCTTCGGAAGTGACGGCACC
>CAMNJK010000248.1 GCA_946541435.1 uncultured Bacillota bacterium | reverse complement strand
TGCCATCAACGTCATCCCCAACTACGCTGAGATGAGCGGTATGATCCGCTGCGTGGAGGCCAAGAACAAGCAGACCATCCGGGACAAGATGACCGCCATCGCAGAGAGCACGGCAGCAGGCTTCGGCGGCAGTGCCGAGGTGGAGTTCATCCAGGGATTCCCCGCGGTGAACAACGATGCCAGGCTCACGGTGAACGTCATGGATGCGGCAGAGAAGTCCCTGGAGCACAAAGACGACATCGTTGTGATCCAGCGGCCCCACCTGGGTTCAGAGGACTTCGCCTATTATCAGGAGGAGCTCCCGGGCGTGATCTTCATGCTGGGCTGCCGTCAGGAGGACGTGGAGACTGGATCACTTCACAGCGCCATCCTGAACATCGACGAAGGTTCCTTCCGCTACGGCATGCGGATCTTCACCAACATCGCACTGGATGTGTGTGGGAAATAACGTATAATAAATGAGGCTGTCCCAATGGGATAGCCTCTGTTTATTTGGAATCGTTGATTGTTTACCTCTTGTTGGACCGGATCCAGATGTGGTTCTCTTCGGCTTTGCGGATCAGTTCCTCCCGGAAGTCGGGGTGGGCGATGGAGATCAGCATCTCCGCGCGCTCCCAGGTGGTGCGGCCTACCAGATTGACCATTCCGTATTCCGTCACCATGTAGTAGGCCTGACTGCGGGGGTCGGTGACAATGTCGCCCTGGAAGGTGGGAACGATCCTGGACTTGAGGGTCCCGTCCTTCTCCTTATAGGTGGAGGTCATGCACAGGAAGGCTTTGCCGCCCCGGGACATAGCCGCGCCGGTGAGGTAGTCCAGCTGCCCGCCGGTGCCGCTGATCTGCCGCATGCCTACGCTCTCAGCGCTGACCTGGCCGAAGAGGTCCACGGCAATGCAGTTATTGATGGAGATCATGTTATCGATCCTTCCGATGATCCCCGGCGAATTGACCAGTTCCAGGGGCATGAAAGCGACGCCGGGATTCTCGTCGATGAATTCATAGACCTTCTCGGTCCCGAAGGCCATGCCCGTTACACCGATCCCCGGCATGAAGCTTTTCCGCCGGTTGTTCAGTTTCCCAGCCTCCGTCAGCGACACGTACGCATCGGAACAGAGCTCCGTGTGCATGCCCAGATCTTTCAGATCGGAGTCTGCCAGCATGGTGCCCAGCACATTCGGCATGCCGCCAATGCCAAACTGCAGGGTGGCGCCATCCGGGATCATGGGCAGGATCTGTTCTGCCACGGCCCGGTCCTCCTCCGTGGCGGGGTGCATGGGCACCGTGGGGAGAGGGCTGTGTTCCCCTTCTACGATCATGTCCACCTCGGAGATGTGGATCGTCTGCCCGAATCCGCCGCAGACCTTCGGCAGCTGCTCATCGATCTCCAAAATGACCACATCCGCCGTCTCCAGGATCCCCTTTGCCACGCCGGAGGCTGCGGAAAGGTTGAAGTATCCGTGGCGGTCCATTGGTGCGGCGGCACACATGGCCACATTCACCGTCAGGAAATGGCGGTAGTAAGGAACCACATTCCGAAAGATCATGGGGATGAAGTTACAAAGCCCCTGATCGCAGAGCTTCCGCTCATAGGCGGAGCAATGCCAGCTGTTATAGATGAAGTGCTCCCGGTGAGGATCACACTCCACCGTCCGGATGGGCTTGAAGATGAGGTTGCCCCGGATCTTCACGTCCGTCAGTTCCTCTGCCCGTCTTGCCAGCGCCGCATCCAACAGCTCCGGAAATGCAAGGTTCGTTATATAGTCCACCCAGTCACCGCTCTTGACGACCTTTACCGCCTCGTCCGGTGTTCTGAGTTTGCTTCTGTATTCTGCTGTATAGTCCATATTCTTATCGATCTCCTTCCCTGCCCATTATTATATCACGTAACACCTTCGGCGCAAAGTTTATCCCACTCGAAGAACGATGGCCTCATAAGGCTGAAGCAGATCGGCTTTGTGCCCGGCATAGTTGGAGAGCAGGATCTCGCCGTCTTCCCAGCCGCAGGGAACCTCTTCCGAGGTGAAGTTGCAGTAGACTGCCAGGGCGGGGGCACCCTCCAGGACCCGCCGGTAGGCGTAGACCGCGGGATCCTCCTCCAGCATGGGAACGAAGGTACCGTAGACCACTGCGGGGTCTTCGTGCCGGAGCCGGATCAGGGCCCGGTAATAGCTGAAGACGGAGTCCGGGTCATCCACCTGGGCCGCAGCGTTGATCTCCCGGTAGTTGTCATTCACCCGGATCCATGGCGTTCCCGTGGTGAAGCCGGCATTCTCGGAATCATTCCACTGCATGGGGGTCCGGGCATTGTCCCGGCTGATCTCCTGCAGACAGGCCATCATCTCCTCCGGGGTGTAGACGCCGGCACCCACCAGGTCGCGATATGTCCCGAGGCTTTCGATGTCCCGGTAATCCTCCAGGGACACAAAGCCTGCATTGGTCATTCCAAGTTCCTCCCCCTGATAAATATTCGGTGTGCCCTTCATCATATGGAGCATCGTGGCCAGCATCTTAGCGGAGCGGACCCGGAATTCCGGAG
>CAMNJK010000247.1 GCA_946541435.1 uncultured Bacillota bacterium | reverse complement strand
TAGCCGCGGACGATGCACTCGATGGGGAGCATGGTCAGCTTGCGGCACATCATGCTGTTTCCGTCGAACCGGGGCTGACGGAAAAATTCAGGCATGTCGTTGACATCGACTGAGATCATATGATTCGGAACGATGTCTTTGGTGTAATCGAACCAGAACCGGGACATCTGGGTCAGGACGGTTCCTTTTTTTTCGATCTTGTTTTTCAGGATGACGTCGAAGGCGGAGATGCGGTCGGTGGCGACCATGATCAGGCTGTCGCCGTTGTCGTAGATCTCGCGGACCTTTCCTTCTTTGATCGGTGTGAATTCTTTCATTGGCTTCCTCGTTTCCTTATCGGTACTGTAATGGTCATGCTTCAAATCGGTTCCATTCTAACATAAAACCTGTTGAAGGCATATATCTGAACAAAGAAAACTGAATAAAGAAAAGCCATGAAACAGTGATGCTTCATGGCTTCTTCTGAATTGGTGACCCATATTGGACTTGAACCAATGACCTTCTGGTTGTCACCCAGACGCTCTCCCAGCTGAGCTAATGGATCATCTCGCAGGAAGTATCATAACACAGAGAAGAGGGGTATGTCAACCAAAACAAAGGCGAATGGAATCATGGAATTGTGGCAGAATGAATTGTAAATAGTTAGAATATTGGGTATAATAGCAGGAAAGCAGGCGGAGGATCCGCCAGGTTTTGTGAGATCAAAAGAGAGCGAGGAGAGGAACTATGACGAATTTCTATGTGACATACACTTTGCCGGATCAGGCGGCCCGGGACGGATATATGAAGGAAGTGATCGACCAGGGGATCATCGATAAGTCCCGGGCGGAGGATGGCTGCGCCAGATATGATTATTTCTATCCGGTGGGCAGCGACAATACCCTGTTCCTCTGGGAGCAGTGGGAGACCAGGGAGCATCAGAAGATCCACTGCCAGACGGAGCATTTCGCGGTGCTGACCGCCCTGAAGGAAAAATACGGCGCTGTCACGGCAATCATAACAGAAGACGCAGCGGAATAAGGACTTTGAAAGGAAGAGACCATGGCAAACTTCGCGCAGATGTTTATGCGGATCTATGACAGGAAGATCCAGAGCGGCGAGATCACTTTCAGCCGCTCGGGAATCACGGCAGGAGATTTCACGGCCCTCTGCATCAATGGATCCTATGTGATCCCCGAGGAAAGGCTGGAGATCATCTTTGAGAAGATGAGCCTGAATGAAGAGGAACGGCAGAAACTTCGGGAGGCTGCGGAAGAGACCCGGCGACTGGCGGAGGAGGCCGACAGTTAGTTTGCATGCAGGTATTGACATACTGCATCATGTATGTTATGGTATCTAACAGTTAGGCAACCTAACTGTTAGATAAGCAAATAACGCCCTGGTTCAGGGCACATTCGTTAATGAGAAGTACTTGAGAAAGAAAGAGGTAAAAGAACATGTTATTTGAGCAGATTCAGGAAGTAGTAGCAGAGCATCTGGATTGTGAGAAGGATGAGATCACAAGAGAATCCACATTCGAGAGTCTGGGAATCGATTCCCTGGACGCTGTAGAACTGGTCATGGAACTGGAAGAAAAGCTGGACATCCAGCTGGATCTGGACAGAGACCTGGAGAACATCGACGAGCTGGTCAAGTTCGTAGAGGAGAAGATGGAAGGCTAAGAGCAGAATTTGCCAAAACACATTAATTGATACGAAAGGCTTATAACATGAAAAAAGGTAGAATAGCTGAAATGCTGGGGATCGAGTATCCGGTGTTTCAGGGTGGTATGGCATGGATCGCAGACGCGCAGCTGGCTGCAGCTGTCTCCAACGCGGGCGGTCTGGGTATCATCGCTGCGGGCAACGCGGACGGGACCTATGTTAGAGAGCAGATCAAGAAGGCCAAAGAACTTACCAGTAAGCCCTTTGGCCTTAATATCATGCTCCTTTCTCCCTTCGCGGACGATGTGGCGAAGATCGCGGTAGAAGAAGGCGTAGAGGTGATCACCACGGGCGCGGGCAACGCGACCAAGTATATGCCTCAGTGGCTGGAAGCAGGCATCAAGGTCATTCCGGTGGTGCCCTCCATCACGTTCGCCAAGCTGGCAGCCCGTTCCGGCGCGGCGGCAGTCATCGCTGAAGGCGGCGAGAGCGGCGGACACATCGGCGAGCTGAATACCATGGCCCTGGTGCCCCAGGTATGCGACGCAGTGGACCTGCCGGTCATCGCGCCAGGCGGCAACGCCGACGGACGCGGCATGGCGGCGGCATTTGCCCTGGGCGCGGAAGCGGTACAGCTGGGCACACGTTTCCTGTCAGCTTACGAGTGCAATATCCATGAGAACTATAAGAAGAAGATCCTCAAGGCGGGAGACACATCCACCATGGTCACCGGCCGCAGACTGGGTCATCCGGTGCGGAGCATCCGCAACGCGTTCTCCAGAGAATACGCCAAGATCGAATACACGGATATTTCCGATGAGGAACTGGATGCATACGCAGCAGGCAAGCTGCGCATGGCCGTCGTGGACGGCGATGACAAGCAGGGATGCTTCCTGGCAGGCC
>CAMNJK010000246.1 GCA_946541435.1 uncultured Bacillota bacterium | reverse complement strand
CTGTCAGGTCTGACACGAGCAGTATCTGGGACGCGCTTCTTCAGGACACCAGAGATGAGAACGGCAAAACAGTCAGTCTGATCCGCAAGGTAGCCCGGAACAAGAAGGAGGCGGAGGAACTCATTGATGACACAGCGGGTTCCGACCAGACCGCTAAAGACGATCTTGAAAAGAAAGTCAAGGGCAAGAAGAACTCGAAGGGCGAGAACTATAAGGACGTCGACGAGTGGCTTGATGATCAGTATCAGGGCGGCGACGCCCAGCAGGACGGAAAGACATGGGACGGTGAGAATTCCGACAAGGGTTCTGACAACTACATGTGGATCTGGCTGCTTGGTATCGGCCTCTGCTTAGCGGCAGAGTATGCAGTATGGAAGAAGAGGAAGGAGAATTAAATCGATATGGACAATACGACCATGAAGAAAATTGTTCTCTCGATTCTGATTCCTGTCATTGTATTCGGTGCCTGTTTCGGGATCACAAGGTCCCTTTCAGGCAGCAAACAGTCATCCGGAAATCCGGAGGCGGCAGCTTCTGCCGCTTCCGGGTCCACCGGAAATACAGAAGGCGCGGCCGGCTCTGCCGGCGGCGCTTTCGTCAGAGATAAGTATATTGATTCGGAGAATGCCGAAGATGTGCTTGTCCTGATCTATGACGTCAAAAAGGGGTCAGAAGAAAACGAGATTTCCTACCCTGCATGGGTCAAAGAGGCTACAGCGGTATCGGAGCACCTGACCGTTGCCATCGAAGAGATCGGAGATGATGAGTGGG
Source organism: uncultured Bacillota bacterium (assembly GCA_946541435.1). Lineage (GTDB taxonomy): Bacteria > Bacillota > Clostridia > Peptostreptococcales > Anaerovoracaceae > Lentihominibacter. Next base: position 1,790 of record CAMNJK010000246.1, on the reverse strand, counting down.
GCTTTGCCCCTGCCCAGCCGGACGGGGCGGTCCGCATGATCGCCAGGAACGGCAAACTGGAAGAGATCGGGATGGACGGTGAGGACGCTGACGGAAGCAAGGAGGATTACCTCTATCACTTCCTGAACTGGGCCAAAGAGAACCAGCAGGCGGACAGGACCTTTGTGATCCTGTCCGGACACGGCGGCGGTATCGTCGGCGGCTTTGGAATGACAGACGCCACCTCCAAGGATGGCATGTCGCTGGAGTCGATCGCCAATATCTTCAAAGCCGTGGATGCCAAATACGACACGGTCATTTTTGACGCCTGCCTGGAGGGCAGTCTGGAAACGGCTTATGCCATGGAGCCTTACGCAGATTATCTGCTGGCTTCCGAACAGACCATTCCTCTGAACGGCATGGACTTTTCCAATGCCTTCCGTATGCTGGCTGAGAATCCCGCGGTCCCGACCGAGGAGCTGGCGCAGAATATCATCAAATCCTTTGATGTATGGAACAAGGAAAACGCCCTTGTGACCGGTGACCGTTATACCCTGTCCCTGGCGGACCTGACCATGTGTCAGACCGTCTACCAGGACTACGGGAATCTGATGGAGACCTGCAAGAACAAACTGATCGAGGATCAGCAGGACTTCTTTATGCAGTCTTCCGCCAGGTCCCTGGCTTATGACTACAACTACGGTGAAAATGACCAGGCCGACATGGGCTGGATCATCAAACGGCTGGATTATGAAGAGGCGGAGCAGCTTCGGGCGGACGCCGATGCAATGATCCTGGTCAGCAACAGTGAGAATCAGGTCGACAGCGGTCTGGCCGTCTATTTCCCTTACCGCAGGCTGGATTATTATCCCCAGTCCCGGGCCATGCTGGAGAAGATCGGCTATACAGCGCCGCTGGAATACTACGACATCTTCGCGTCGATCCTGAACGGGGCCTATCAGTCCAAAACCGAAGAGGAACTGGCTGAGCTGGGAATCCGTATGGCAGACAGCCTGCCGGCGGATTACAAGGGCGAGAGCTGGTACCAGAACGCGGTCGATTCCATCATGCTCTTTGAGATGGAGGGAACGGTCGATCTGGATATGAAGGACGGCAGGGCCTATATCGTCTATGACGATCCCTATCAGGATTACATGATCACAGAGTACGGCTATTCCGGACTCCTGATGATGGAAACAGCCGGGCAGAAGGCAGGCCTCTACAATACAGAAAAGGATCTGTCCCAGGCAGAGGGTCCCCTCTTCCTGATGCTGGGCTGTGATAACCTCTATGAGGATGATGAGAACGGTGCCGTCTATTTCCATACTTCCGGCCTGTGGCTGGAGATGGATGGCGTGCCGGTCCCTTACACGTACGCGGATACCGTTACGGAGAACGGCAAGACCGTCTTTAAGGGAACCGCGCCCGCAGTCCTCAACGGAGATAAGGATAATCCGATCGAGATCGAATTCATGTGGGACACCGGAACCGGCTATGACAATGAGGCAGACGCCAGCCAGATCCGTGTGAACGGTTACCGCAAAGCGGAGGATGAGGAATCCATCGAGCTGCAGCAGTTCAAGGCAGGCGATACCATCGACTTCCTGTACAAGGTCTACGGCGAGAACCGGACCTATCTGGGCACCACCAGCTATGGCCACACCCTGACAGCCGGCACCGCAGGCGAGCTCAAGGCAGACTACGGCAGCTACATGGACAAGAACTTCTACTTCCGCGCGACCCTGGTCGATGAATACGACCGGATCATCACATCCGGCTGGACAGCGCCCGACGGTCTGGTAGACCAGGCG
>CAMNJK010000245.1 GCA_946541435.1 uncultured Bacillota bacterium | reverse complement strand
GCATTCTGGCCGGGACCATCATCTATATGATCCTGGTCCAGCTTGTGTTCTGAAGCCAGAGCCCGGGCGTGAAATACCCTGCGGGAGATTGAATCGCGATGTATCTCATCGTATAATACAGGCACCAACCTGTTAAAGGAGTAAAAAAAATGGCAACCACCCAGATCGTACTATCACTTGCCAAACTGTTTCTGATGATCATCCCCGGGATCATTCTGTCCAAAGCCGGCGCCCTGAATGAACAGCAGAGCAAAGGGATCTCCTCTGTCGTGGTCAATCTGACCTGGCCCTGCCTGATCGTCATGTCCCTGCAGCGGGAGTTCAGCCGGGAGCTGGTGGTCAACATGGGGACCCTGGCCATCGTTGTGGTGGCCGATATGATCGTGGCTTTCATCCTGGCGAAGGCCGCCTGCCGGATGATGAAAATGGAGCAGTCCAAGACCTATCTCATGACCTTCATGCTGATCATCGGCAACACCGGCTTCATGGGGATCCCGGTCTGTACCGTCCTCTACGGAGCGGAGGGCACCTTCTACGCTGCCCTGATCGACAGCATCTTCGATATCTTCATCTTCACCGGCGGTATGCTCCTGATCGAGAAATCCACCGGAAGGCACATCGGCCTGAGCCCGAAGCATTTCCTGACGCCGGGCTTCATTTCCATCCTGGTGGGCCTGGGCCTGTTCGTATGCCGGATCACCCTGCCGGAGATCATCTCCGGACCCATGGATGTGATCGGCTCCGCCACCTCACCCCTGGCCATGCTCATCGTGGGATTTCAGCTGGGGAAAATAAAAATCCGGGAGCTCATCGGAGACCCCCGGATGTATGTCCTGTGTGCCCTTAAACTGATCGCCCTGCCGCTGATCTTCCTGTTCCTGCTGCATCTGGCTTTTCCGGGCATGCCCCTTCTGGCCAAGGTACTGGCCGTGGAGCTTGCCACCCCGGTGGGTGTCGTCTCCACCATCTACACCCAGCAGTACGATGGAGATGTGGGCTTCGCCACCCGCGGCGTCATGCTGTCCACGGTCCTGTCACTGCTGACCCTGACCCTGTTCGCCATCGCGGCGGAGATGATCTGAGGGATTTCTTTGACGGCCGGTCGTTTTACCGATTCATCTGTATACATCTCTCCGATGTCCTATTTCAACAATAATGATAACGATCTCACTGTCATTGATCTCCGCAAGAATCCTGTAATCGCCTACTCTGTACCGCCAGTAATTACTTAAGTTACCCTTCAGTCCCTTTCCATGCAGTCTGGGATTATCAGTATTCAGCAGGTTTTTTTCAATCCATGATTTGATAAGTCTTCTGGATGCAGGATCCATTTTTTTGATTTGCCTGACTGCCTTTGCTTCGTATTTGAGATCATAGATCATTTATCGTTCCATACCTCGTCATGATCGAACAGTCTGACCTTTCCTGTGGCTTTGCGTTCTTCATACTCCCTAAGCGCCTCAAGATCATACTCACTTTCAATCCGCTCTAATGCCGCCATGCGAAGAAACTCTGATACAGTCATTTGATGATACTTCGCATAATTTCTGATGAGTCTTTCGTCCTCACTTGATAGTCTGAGTGAAAGCATTTTCATCGCCCTCCTTCTGTAATACATTGTATTACAGAAGGAATCGGCAGTCAATATTCGCATCATACCTCAAACAAACCTCCATAGGATCCGGGATCAGGCCGCTTCATCTCTATTACTGGCTGCTCAGCGAATCTTTCTTTCATTCGCTCACGCGCATACTCGGCGCCTTCTTCCCAGAAGTCTAAATCAATGTGAATATCCTCCATATGAGGATGCATCACCTTCCCGTTGTCATACCTCAATACGCTCCATTCTGTCTGACTTCCTTCCCCGGAATACAGCAGAGAACCGTAAACATCATATCCTCTGATGTCGAAGAACTTATCGTATATATACTCCATCCATCTGTCATGTTCGAAGAATTTACAGCCATGACACTCTAATCTGCCCTCATCATTTATGACCCAGGGATTAGAATAATTTGCTTTAGGATTCATAGGATAACTGTTCTCTTCAACAAACGCCTTGTAACACTCTTTGTCCGATTCACTGATAGGAGGTTCTATTGCGAGTGAACCTCGGAACATTAACCAACAGCCCATTGATGTCTCCTTTCCAGCATTCATAAAGTCAAATTTTAACCAGAACTGGTATTTGCTGTCAGTTTACTCCGTTTATCAGTATTTGTCAATATATTCCTGTTATTTATTTCTATTTTCTCCACGAGAGCTTTGCCTTCCAAATAATCTTGTGATCATCGAAGGGTATACCACCAGAGGCGCCTGCGCCATGATGCTCCCCATCGTGATGGATTTCAACCGGGAATGCACCGGAGAAAAGTACAAAGCCATTGCGGAAGCCTTCGGCATCGATACCGCCGGAATGGATCAGGACGCATACCGGCAGGCCGCCATCGACGCGGTCCGTCAGCTCTCCATCGATGTAGGCATCCCCACAAAACTGGAAGCCCTGAAGGAAGAAGATCTTCCCTTCCTTTGCGAATCCGCCGCAGCCGATGCCTGCGCTCCCGGAAATCCCAGAGAAGCCTCCCTGG
>CAMNJK010000244.1 GCA_946541435.1 uncultured Bacillota bacterium | reverse complement strand
GGCGGCGGGTCTTGCGGGAGAGCACGCGGACGATTTCCTGATGCGGGCGGCGGAGCTTTTCATGAGCCTGCCTTCCATCCTGGTGATCCTGTTTCTGCAGGCCTGGTGGGGCGAGCCCACCTACCTGTCACTGTCAGTGATCATCGGCGTCACCTCCTGGATGAACATTTCCAAGATCATCCGAAGCGAAGTGCGGCAGATCGGGGAAAGTGACTACATCCTGGCGGCCCGGACCATGGGCGGCGGATTCTGGTACATCCTGCGGCGGCACCTGCTGCCAAACTATGTGTCCTCCATCATGTTCATGGTGGTGTCCAACATCAGCGCTGCCATCATCACGGAGTCGACTCTCAGTTTCCTGGGGCTGGGACTTCCTCTGTCGGAGGTGTCCTGGGGTTCGCTTCTGTCCATGTCGGAGGAAGCGCTTCTGTCCAATTACTGGTGGATCATCGTGATCCCGGGAGTGGTGCTGATCACCACTCTGGTGTGTATTACTAATGTAGGAGAATATATTCGAAAAGCAAACAACAGACTTTACAGCAATCTGTAGATGCTGAAGCGGCCTGGCACAGGCCATCATGAAAAGGAGAAAGAGAACATGCTGAAAGGTAAAAGACTGACAACTCTCATTTGCATTCTGGCTCTGGTCCTCGTAACGGCCCTCACGGGCTGCGGCGGCGGAGCATCGGAGGAAGCTTCTTCCGGCGGTGATGCTGCAGCAGGCGGCAAGACCCTGATCTACGGAAGCGGAGACTATACCTCCATCAATCCGGCTTTGTTCGAGCATGGTGAGATCAATGCTCTGCTCTTTGCCGGCCTCACTGCCCATGACAAAGACAACAAAGTCGTCCCCGGCCTTGCCGAGGACTGGGATTTTGACAAGGATTCCCTGACCTACACCTTCACCCTGCGGGACGGGCTGACCTTCCATGACGGCGAGCCCCTCACCTCCGAGGACGTGAAGTTCACCCTGGAGTCCATCCTGGACGAGAAGAACCAGTCGGAGATCGTATCCAACTACACCGACATCAAGTCCGTGGAATGCCCGGATGAGAAGACCGTGAAGATCACCCTCTCCCGGATGAACGTGGCCTTCCCGGAATACATGACCATCGGCATTCTTCCCAAGCACCTGCTGGAGGGCAAGGACATGACCACCGATGAGTTCAACCAGAACCCCGTCGGCGCCGGCCCCTACAAGCTGGCAGAATGGGACATGGGACAGAGCATCACCATGGAGAAGTTTGACGGCTACTACGGCGGCACCCCCAAGATCGACACCGTGATCTTCAAGATCGTGCCGGACACTGACGCCCGGGCCATGCAGCTGGCATCCGGCGACCTGGACATGGCACAGATCACCGCCAAGACCGCAGATGACGTAGAGAAGACCGGAAACTTCACTATCTATAATATGAAGACCGCGGACTACCGCGCCATCGCTTACAACTTCGCAGGTTCCGACCTGTTCAAAAAGCACCCTGAGCTGGCAAACTGCCTGAGCTACGGCATCGACCGCAAAGCCATCATCGACAGCGTGCTTCTGGGCGAGGGTCAGGAGGCTTACTCCCCGATCCAGAAGAATGAGTTCAACAAAGAAGACATGGAGCACTTCGATTACGATCCGGCGAAGATGGAGTCCGAGCTGGAGAAGGCCGGCTGGAAGAAGAATGCAGACGGCATCTATGAGAAGGACGGCGACGCTTTGAAGTTCAACCTGGATGCCATGGCGGACGATCAGGTCCGCGTGGACATGGCCAAGATGTGTGCTGAGCAGCTCTCCCAGCACGGAGTTGCTGTCACCGCACGGGCCCAGAAAGAAATCGACTGGGCCGGCTTCGACGCCGTCATCATCGGCTGGGGATCCCCCTTCGATGCAGACGATCATATGTATAAGATCTTCACCACCGGCGCCGGTGACAACTACACCGGCTACTCCAACAAGAAGGTTGACGAAGCCCTCTCCGCCGCTCGCGCAACGGACGATGCGGACAAGCGCGCAGCTCTCTACGGGGATGCCCTCACCGCTATGACCAAGGCAATGCCTTATTCCTTCATCGCCTATATTGACGCAGACTACGCCATCAAAAATGGCGTCACCGGCATCACCGAGGAGACCCTGCTGGGCCACCACGGAGTCGGCGTATTCTGGAACATTGCAGAGTGGGATATTACTGAGAAATAATGAGTCGGGGGCGTCGCCGCCTGAAATGATGGCGGCGCCCTTCCCTGGCGGAGGATTGCCCCTGCTCCCCCCTGGCGAAAGGTAAAAGACTGATAATGGACAAACTACTACGCGTGGAAAACTTCAGACTGGCATTTCATGGCCCGAACGGCAGAGTCCCTGCTGTTCGGGGCATTGACTTGTCTGTGGACCGGGGCGAGACCCTCGCCATCGTGGGAGAATCCGGCTCCGGCAAGACGGCTCTCTGCCGCTGCATCCTGATGCTCCACGCAGCTCACGCCCAGGTGGAGACCGGGGGGATCTGGCTTTGTGGCAGGGAGGTCACGGCTATGAACGAGACGGAGCTGAACCAGGTCCGGGGCCGGGACGCCGCCATGGTGTTCCAGGACCCCATGTCGTCTCTGAACCCGGTGTTTTCCAT
>CAMNJK010000243.1 GCA_946541435.1 uncultured Bacillota bacterium | reverse complement strand
TCAACGGAACAGCTATGTCGGATGCGCAGATCCGGGCCTATCTGGATCGGATCGGTATGGACCGGTCCCCGGAGGTGAGTCTGACGTATCTGTCGGATCTGCAGTGGAAACACATGCGCGCGATCCCTTTTGAGAATCTGGACATCATGAAAGGCCTGCCCCTGACACTGGATCGGCAGGCGCTTTTTACGAAGATCGTGCAGGAGCATCGGGGCGGGGTGTGCTCCGAGCTCAATACACTCTTCAACTGGCTGCTGGAATCCCTGGGATTCCAGGTGAAGAGCTTCGCCTCCAGAGTGATCTCCGACGCGGTTCCGTATCCGGGAAAAAGCCACCGGGTCATGTGCGTGGAACTGGAGGACAGGAGATACATCACAGATGTGGGATACAATTATGAGCACCACAGGAAGCCCCTGCTTTTGCAGGAGGGTGTGATTCAGTCTGACGGGACCTGCGACTATCTCCTTGAGAGGCATCCGGTCTACGGCTGGCTCATGCTCCAGCGGCCGGCGGGACAGGAAACAGGCTGGCGGAAGAAGATCGCCTTTTCGGAAGACCCGAATCTGGATTCGGATTTTGTGGCGGCCACATTCTTCGCCCAGTATCATCCGGCGTCAAAGATCAACAAGGCCCTGAAGGTTTCACGGTATATCGATGACCGGTTCTACGGGATCCGGCAGGGAGATTTCCTGACCGAAGACGGGGGCCTGGTCCGGGTGCTGGAGCCAGGGATATCGGACGCAAGAAAAGAAGAACTGCTGGGCAGTTTCTTCGGGATCCAACTGTAAGAGCAAGGAGAAAATGATGCTGGAAAACTCGAGATTTGAAGAATGCTCCTGGCTGCGGTGGGCAGCGGATACCATAGACGACGCGGAGATCTGCATCCTGGGGATCCCCTTCGACGGCGCCGTCAGTCTCAGCAAGGGCGCGGCCAAGGCGCCCAGGACACTGCGGGAACTATCCATCGATCTGTCGGACACCACAGACGAATGGATCCCCATCAGGGAAGGCCTGCTGTACGATGCCGGCGATATGCATCCGGATCTGAACTGGGACAGATACTATGCCTCGGTGGAGAAGGAGGCGCTTCGGCTGATGGAGACCGGGAATTTCTGCCTCTTTCTGGGCGGCGACCATTCTGTCACAATTCCCCTGCAAAAGGCGTTCGGAACATACCAGCGGAAAGCAGCAGATCATCCGGACCCCAAGATCGGCATCATTCATTTCGATGCCCATTACGATCTGTGCGATGAATACGACGGCCACAAATGGTCCCATGCCTGCACAGAGGCGCGGGCCCTGGAGAACGGGGTGGTCCGGCCGGAGGATCTCTTCTTTATCGGCGTCCGGGTGGCGGAACTGGACGAACTGGAGCTGATCCGGAAGAATCCCGGGATCACCACCATCACCGCCATGGAAGTCCATGAGAAGGGAATGGAATACGTCCTGCAAAGGCTGGCCGAACACTTTGACGGATATGACGCCATCTATTTCACCATAGATATCGACGGGCTGGATCCGGCCTACGCGCCCGGGACGGGAACTCCGGTCATGGGCGGGGTGACGTCCATACAGCTGATCCGGCTCTTTCGGTGGGCCCTGAAAAACCTGCCGGTGAGAGCCATGGACATTGTGGAAGTGGCGCCGGATCTGGATGTGAACGATATCACATCCTGGGCAGCCCTGAAGATCATCCACGAACTGTTTACAGCATTCAGCAAAGAAGCATGATATGACCAACACAAAAGGCACCAGTAAACAGGACAAAAGATTACAGACCCTGAGCAGCGAGCGGCCGGCGCGGGCGGTGGTGAAGATGGGAACGCCTCTGATCGCCGGGATGATGATCATGGTGCTCTATAATCTGACAGACACCTTCTTCATCGGGCTCCTGCGGGACGATTATCAGCTGGCGGCGGTGAATCTGGCCTATCCGGTGATGATGATCACCATCGCCCTGTCCAATATGGTGGGAACGGGAGCATCCACCCTGATCGCCCGCAGTCTGGGAGCAGGGAAAATGGATCAGGCGCGGCGGACATTGATGAACGCCATCCTGCTGACAGCTGCTGCCGGCATCCTGGTGACCCTGGCGGGGCTGGTCTTTCTCGACCCCATCGTCCACGGCCTGGGCGCCAAGGAAAACACCAGCCTTTACACCAGACAGTACGCGGGGATCCTCATGGCGGGCACCCTCTGCACCATGGGTAACTACACCCTGGGCCAGCTTTTGCGGGGGGAGGGGTCGGTGAGATACTCCATGCTGGGAACGGTCACCGGGACCATACTCAACATCGCCCTGGACCCCTTGTTTATTTTCGCAGCGGGCCTGGAGGTGCGGGGAGCGGCCATCGCCACCATCCTCAGCAACGGCATGGGCATGGCCCTGAGCCTCTGGATCTATGCCAGCGGGCGGGCGATTCTGAAACCGGAAAGAAGCTTTCTGAGGCTCAGCAGGCCCATCATCCTGGAAATCTACCGGGTGGGGGTCCCGGCGGCTCTGGAGACGCTGCTGACTTCTGTGACCTTCATCGTATGCAACAATCTGGCGGTGGCCTACGGGGAACTGACGGTGGCAGCCATGGGCATCGCCCAGAAGATCCTGTC
>CAMNJK010000242.1 GCA_946541435.1 uncultured Bacillota bacterium | reverse complement strand
GCCTGCGTCCAGTGCTCGGCGCCATATATATCCGTGAAAACATAGGTTACCACAGAACCATTCTGGTTGATCGTCGTATTGCTGACCACAAGTTCTGCGACAGACTCCTCAATGGTGATCGGCGTCCCCATCAGGTACTTGTCCTGGAAGGTGCCGTCATACTCATACAAGTCGCAGATAAACTGGATCTGGTCTCCTTTCTGCAGGTCCAGCGCAGTTTTGCCGGAAATATCGAGATTTCCCTGCTGGCTGTAATCTGTCATGACACCTGCCACATATCCGGCCTCGTTCTCCGTATCAAAAACTAACAGGAGGTTATTGTATTCCCCGTTAATGAGGCAGGGAACCCTTCCGGTGATGGAATAGCTGGTTCCATCGTCTATCGTATCCAGGTGATAGTACGCAACCGGCTGGCCATTGATGGAGATCCAGTACTTGCCTTCATCCGCAATCAGTCTTCCCTCGTCATCAAAGTCATAGACGGTGTCGCACCCAAGGTCCGCATAGCCGTTTCCGACATCTGCGAAGGTGTTCAGTTTGAGGTCCGTAACCAGATTCCACTGTGTTTCGTCCAGTTCGATCGTCTCCCTGCCGTCCACCTCTGTCCAGGCGAGCTGTGTCGCATCGAAATGGTTCTCTGTCAGATATTCCTGCGTCTCCTCCTCCGACATGGCTCTGTCAGAAAGGAAGGAAGCGCCATCCGCGCTCATATCGGATACGCGACCGTACCCGCCGCCCAAAAATTCGGACAACAGGGCGCCGATCAGTTCGTCTGTTCCGGTGCTGTCAAGGCCCGAAAACTCCCCTGCGTAGTCGCCAAAGAGAGCGTTATACGGACTGCCTGTTCCGCCGCCTGCCGCCTGGCCGCTGACCTGAAGGCTTGCAAACTCGCGGATGCAGCTCGTATAATCGGCGTCCATGCCAATCTCGCTATAGGTTCTGGACATGCTGTCCACATACTTGGCGCTGCTTCTGTAAGGGAAGTAGATCGACAGACCGTATGCATTAGACATATTAAAGGAAGTGCGATTGTACTTGACCGCTCCGCGGATTGCCTCCGCAAGCGCCTTCCCCTCCTTCAGTCCTGTATTCTCTGCCAGATGGACCAGGTCGACCTGATCGATCTTTGTGCTTGCCGCAAACTCTCTTGTCTGGCTTCTGGCCTGGGAAATCTGCTGATAATTCTTGTCGGAGATCTTTGCGCTGACCGCCTTGGAAAAGCTGCTCAGTTTGGCAGGAACCGTGTTGGCCAGCTCTGCCAGATCGATCACGGCCAGCGTTGTCTTCTGTCCCTGGCACTTTTTGCCGCACGCTTCTACAAAGGAATCGACAATCTGCTTTCCGATCTCTGTGGTGGGCATCGACGTGTTCTTACCAAGCTTCGTCAGCCAGTCTGTGTAATACCATCCGATTCCGGGCTCGGTCTCCTCGGAGGCCACCATATAGTCCGCAAATCCATTCAACATGAGCGCTGTCTCTGTCGTTGCCATCAGACACGCGTCAAAGCCGACCATATCAAATTTGATCCCGCCCTTGTTCAGCGCTTTCTGAATGCCCGAAAGCGTCATGGAGCCGCTGCTGACATATTTTTCGTCATATCCGTAGCCGCTGACCGATCCGCCGCCGTGGTCCCAAAGGATCAGTTCGTAGCGGTCGGCCGGAAAGTTCTTGGCGCTCCACTGAATGTAGCTGGCCAGGTTGTCGGGGTTTGTCATGGCGCCGGATCCGGCGTCCTTTACAAGGCACTTGACGCCGCCATTCATCACCTGATAAATCTGGTTGACTTTGCTGCTGATGATATTGTTGCGCCAGCTCTTGCAGCCGCCCGTATAAACAAGAAGATTGATCTTGCTGCCGAGATTGGCCGCGATCATCTCCTGCAGGTCCGACGTGCCCATCCCGCTTCTGGACTCCAGATCCGTGCCGCACAGATAGACCATGATCGTGACTGTGTCTTCTCCATTGCCCTTGATGGTCGTATACTTCTCCCTCGAACCGGAAGCAACTGTATCATCAAGCCCCGTCTGGGATTCGTTCTCCCCGCTCCATCCCGAAGAGAGGGAGCCGTTTCCACCATAAGAGCTGGTGTAATGATTGAAGCTGCTGTCGCCGGCGCTGGGCGTATAGTCCTCCGCCACGTTCCAGTTATTGCCTGTGGAGGAATAGCCGTCGTTTCCGCCGCCTAACAATCCGCCCAGAGAACCGCCGCCGCCCAGAAGCGCGATGATAATAAGAAGGATCAGCGGGAAGCCTCCCATTCCTCTTCCGTTTCGATTGCCGCGGGACCCTGAGGACCCATTTTGACCAGGTCGTTCAGGACCGAGACCAAGGCCGGATCCATGAAGTTGCACGCCTGCCCCATCTTCAAAGGTAACTCTCTTTCTTCCGCGTGGTCTGCGCTGCTCAGCCATCATTTTCCTCCTTCTATGAAAAAAGAACGTAAAACCATTTCAGCAATTACAAAATGCAATAGATTTCGTCACCAGTATATCATAAAAGACAGCAGTGTCGCACTGCTGTCTCTTCTGCCTTGTCTGTGATCACATTTATCTCCGTGTTGAATCGCTGCGCTTACCGGCTTATTCCACAAAGAGCGGCGTCGAGAAATAGCGCTCTGC
>CAMNJK010000241.1 GCA_946541435.1 uncultured Bacillota bacterium | reverse complement strand
TTAGAACTTGCCGTCGGATCCCAGTACGTTGACGATCTTGCGGGCCACCATGTCCTTGACAGCCTGTCTTGCGGGCTTCAGGTACTGGCGGGGATCGAAGTGATCCGGATGCTCAGCCAGATATTTGCGGATATTTGCAGTCATGGCAAGACGGATGTCCGAATCGATGTTGATCTTGCAGACGGCCGATTTCGCTGCCTGACGGAGCTGGTCCTCGGGGATGCCGATGGCGTTGGGCATGTTGCCGCCGTAAGCGTTGACCATCTCAACGAATTCCTGGGGCACGGAGGAGGAACCATGCAGGACGATGGGGAAGCCCGGAAGACGCTTGGTCACTTCCTCCAGCACATCGAACCGGAGCGGCGGGGGTACCAGGATGCCGTCTTCGTTTCTGGTGCACTGTTCGGGACGGAACTTGTAGGCGCCGTGGGATGTGCCGATGGCGATGGCCAGGGAGTCGCAGCCCGTGCGGGATACGAATTCCTCCACTTCTTCGGGACGGGTGTAGCTGGCCTGACCGGCTTCCACTACGACTTCGTCCTCAACACCTTCCAGTGTGCCCAGTTCGGCTTCGACTACAACGCCGTGCGCATGGGCGTATTCCACCACCTGGCGGGTAACTTCGATGTTCTCCTCGAAAGGCTTGGATGACATGTCGATCATGACGGATGTGAAACCGCCGTCGATGCAGCTTTTGCAGAGTTCAAAAGAATCACCGTGATCCAGATGGAGGGCCACCGGAAGATCCGGATTCTCTGTAATGGCTGCTTCCACCAGTTTGACAAGGTAGGTGTGGTTGGCGTATGCCCGCGCGCCCTTTGACACCTGAAGAATGACCGGGCTTCTGAGCTCGGAAGCAGCTTCCGTGATGCCCTGTACGATCTCCATGTTGTTTACATTGAACGCGCCTATGGCATAACCGCCGTCATAAGCTTTCGCGAACATTTCTTTCGTAGTTACCAGTGCCATAATGATCTCCTCCTAATGTGTTTCAGTACAAAGAATACTCCATGATCACGCCCACCCGGTCGTAGATCAGCCATGCTGCGGCGGCCAGAATCATAAGCACGATGATGATGTCGTTATTTTTGTACCAGAAGTTTCTCAAAACGTATATTCTCCTTACGAATCAATACTATCATAAACGTTCCCGTTTCTCAATTCGATTCTGGCGGATTCCGCCGCCATTGTGTTTTTTTCTTCATATAATTGTTTTCCGTACCCATATGTTGTACAATATTAAACAGTATGGTGAAATACGTGATCGGAGAAAATGAAGCGGGACAGAGAGTGGACCGTTTCCTGCGAAAATATTTTGCCGGGGTTCCTCTGAGCAGGATCTACCGCATCATCCGGAAGGATCTGAAGGTCAACGGCCGCCGGATCCGGGAGGATCAGATGCTGGAGGAGGGGGACGAACTGACCCTGTACATCTCCCCGGAGCAGTTTCAGAAGGACGCCAGGCAGGTCCGCAGGAAGCCGCCTGCCCGCCGGCAGTTCAAGGTGATCTACGAGGATCCCCAGGTGCTGGTGGTCAGCAAACCCCGGGGCCTGCTGGTCCACGGCAACGCGCAGGAGAAGAGCAACACCCTGCAGAATCAGGTCTGCGGCTATCTGCAGGACCGGGGAGAATATGATCCCGCCCAGGAGCGGATCTTCACACCTTCCCCGGTGAACCGCCTGGACCGCAACACCACAGGTCTGGTCATCTTCGGCAAGACCGCTGCGGCCACCAGGGCGCTGACCTCGGCCATCCGCAGCCGTGACGGGGTCCGCAAGTTCTACCTGGCCATTGCCCGGGGGCAGATCAGGGAGGAAATGATCCTGACGGACCGCCTGCGCAAGGATGAAGAGAAGAACCGGGTCACCGTGGATGAGGCGGAGGGCAAGTCTTCCGAGACTCACATCCGTCCGCTGCGCGCCGGCGATCATCATACGCTGGTGGAAGTGGAGCTGATCACTGGGCGGACCCATCAGATCAGGGTCCATCTCGCAAAGGCAGGCCATCCCCTGGCAGGGGATCCCAAGTACGGAAAAGGCGAAAAAATCAGCCCAAACGGGTCAGGCCAGCTTTTGCATGCATACCGGCTTGTGTTCGGTGAGCTTGGCCAGCCTTTGGAAGAGCTGTCCGGGAAAACCCTTGAGGCGAGGCCGCCGAAGGTCTTCGATCAGGCAGTTCGCGACCTGGTCGGCAGGGATGCTGAAAAAAACTATTGAAAGAGAGATCATAATAGATGAAAGAGTTTATCAAGGATATTGTCATAGCAGTCATCATCGTCGCATTGATCACGATTGTCATCAAGCCGACCATCGTCAAGGAAAGCTCCATGGAGCCGACGCTGTATGAGAACAATTACCTGATCATCAATAAGCTGTCATATTTTCATAAGGATCATCCGGGATACGGGGATATCATCGTTTTCCGGTCTGACCTCGACCGGACCGACGGCGGCGGCAAGAAGCTGCTGATCAAGCGGGTCATCGGCGTGGAAGGAGACGTGATGACCATCACCGACGGCAAAGTCTGGCGGAACGGGGAACTGCTGGAGGAAGAATACGTCCACGGACAGGATACCTGGGCCGATGAGGGCATGGAGATCGTCAACCTGGAAGTGGGCGAGGATGAGCAGTTCTGCATGGGAGACAA
>CAMNJK010000240.1 GCA_946541435.1 uncultured Bacillota bacterium | reverse complement strand
CATGGTCGAAACAGATGATCAGACTGCTCCTCTTCGCCGCGCGCTTCATATCACATGAATATGATCCATCAGCTCCTCTTCCATCAGGAGCCGGTGGTGCTTCGTATAGATCCCGGGCATGCCGCCGGTGTGGAGCATGATGATGGTGCTCCCGGGCCGCAGCCGCCCCTCCTCCAGCATCTTCAGGATGCCGTTGAAAGTCTTGCCGGTATAGCAGGGATCCAGGATGATGCCCTCCATCCGGCCCATGTAATAGATGGCCCGGCGCACATCCTCCACCGGGTTGTTGTAGGCGCCGTAGTCGTAATCGGACGTCACATCGAAATCCCCTTCCTCCAGGGCCGGAAGCTCGTAGACCGCGCGAAGCCGGTCGTAGTACTTCTTCACGCTGGCGCGGATGTCCCGGTAGGGCAGGACACCGATGCCCGTCAGATGCAAAGGCAGGTGTTCGTTTGCGATACCCGCCGCCAGTCCGATATAAGTCCCCATGCTCCCCACGGTGGTGATCAGCTGCGGATCCTTCAGTCCCAGTTCCTTTGTCTGGGCAGCCGTCTCAACGGCGCAGTCATAATAGCCCAGCGCGCCCAGCTCGTTGGAACCGCCCATGGGAATGAAGTAGACTTTTTCGCCCTTGTCCTCCCATTCCTCTGTAATCTTCTGCACCGCTTCATCCAGAAGCTCCGACTCACTCTGCCCGGCCAGCTTTTGCACCAGATAGACATGGCAGTCCATGATGCCGTCCAGCAGCAGGTTGGCGGAGACCTCTCCCGGATAGGGATCCACCGCCACGATGGCGGACCGCAGCCCGTATTTGGCCGCCACCGCCGCCGTCAGCCTGCCGTGATTGGTCTGGGCCCCGCCCACCGTCAGCAGCATGGTGGCGCCCTGGTCCAGGGCATCCTTCAGGAAATACTCCAGCTTGCGGAGCTTGTTGCCGCCGGTGCCGAAGTCCGTCAGATCATCCCGTTTCAGATAGAATTCCACCCCCAGATCCGCAGAGATCCGGTCCAGCCGGTGCATGGGCGTAGGCAGATGTAAGAAGCTGATTTTTTCTTTTCCCAGTGTCATGATGCGTCCCCCGATCCTGTACGTGCAGTGTTCTTTCCTGCATTGTATCAAAACACTGGCCGGGCCGCAAAGAAATGGTATAATGTTTTTACTGCACAACAAAGAGAGCAGATCAAGGAGAACACACAAGGAGAGCACATAATGTACGGATTTGAATATACCACGCCCACGAAAGTCTTCTTCGGCCCGGGCACCGAAGAAAAAGTCGGACAGATCCTTCGGGAATACGGCGCGTCCCGGGTCCTGATCCACTACGGGTCCGGAAGCTGCGTCCGCTCCGGTCTGCTGGACCGGGTCATCGCGTCTGTCGAAGATGCAGGCCTCTGGTGCTGCCAGCTGGGCGGCGTGGTCCCCAACCCCCATCTGGGCAAGGTCCGGGAAGGAATCGACCTGGGCAAACGTGAGCGGATCGATTTCATCCTGGCCATCGGCGGCGGTTCCGTGATCGATTCCGCCAAAGCCATCGCCTACGGGCTTGCCGAACCGGATCTGGATGTGTGGGAACTGTTTGAGAAGAAGAGAAAGGCCAAAGCCATCCTTCCCGTCGCCTCCATCCTGACCATTTCCGCCTCCGGCAGCGAAACCAGCAACAGCTGTGTGATCACCAATGAAGAGACCGGAGAGAAACGGTCATACAACGACAACATCGCCCGGCCGGCCTTTGCCATCATGGATCCGGAGCTGACCATGACCCTGCCGGACTACCAGACCCAGTCCGGCTGCGCGGACATCATGATGCACACCCTGGAGCGGTATTTTACCAGGAGCGGCAGCATGGAACTGACCGACGCCATCGCGGAAGGGCTCCTTCGCACGGTCATGAAGCACGCCCTGATCCTGCGGGAGGATCCTTCGAATTATGATTCCCGCGCCGAGGTCATGTGGGCGGGAAGTCTCTCCCACAACGGCCTGACCGGATGCGGAAACGATGGCGGGGATTTTGCCTGTCACGGACTGGAGCATGAGCTGGGCGGGATGTTCGACGTGACCCATGGGGCCGGCCTCACTGCCCTCTGGCCCACCTGGGCCAGGTACGTCTATCGGGACTGCCTGCCGCGGTTCGTCCGCTTCGCCCGGAATGTGATGGACATCGCCCCGGGCGCCTCTGAGGAAGAAACTGCCCTGGCGGGGATCGACGCCCTGGAAGCATTCTTCCGGCAGATCGGCATGCCGGTCACACTGAAAGAACTGGGCATCGATCCATCAGAAGAAGAGATCCTGAAGATGGCCGCCTCCTGCGCCCGGGCCAACGGAGGCCGCAAGGGCAGCGCCCGGGTCCTGTTTGAAGAAGACATGGCGGAGATCTACCGCCGGGCGAGATAAGGTTCTTCGGCCGCCGGCTTCACGGGATCCCGCACCAGATAGGTGTTCCGGAACCCGTAGGTCTCCGATGCCGTCACCCCCGCCACGTGAAATCCGCATTTCTCGTAGAAAGCAACATCCCCCGGGGTGTTTGTGAACAGCATCATGGGAAGGCCTGCGGCATCCGCATAGTCCGCGATCCGCCCCATCAGTTCCCGGCCCCGGCCCTGTCTCTGCCGGGCCGGATCCACCGCCGCAAAGTCCAGATAGAGATATTCATCAGGCAGATCCAGGTCCTCC
>CAMNJK010000239.1 GCA_946541435.1 uncultured Bacillota bacterium | reverse complement strand
AGTCCGCCGCTGGATTCACGGATGATCTTGCCGATCTTCGTGGCGATCTCCAGATCCGGGGTTCCCAGGTTGATGTTGAAGGCGATGAGCGGCGGTCTTCCGCCTACCGCGACGCAGCCGCCGGTGGGATGGATCCGCTGTCCGCCGAAATCGGGGATCCAGTCGGGATCCTTGACCTTCTCCGCCATACCCTCGAACTGGCCCTTGCGGATCTTGGCCAGATTCTGGCGATGGGGCGCTGTGGCTGATTTCTCATACAGGAATACCGGCAGGTCCGCTTCCTCCGCGATCCGCTTGCCGACTCTCTGAGACAGCTCAACACATTCATCCATTGTCGCTTCCTTGATGGGGATGAAGGGCATGACATCGACACAGCCCATTCTGGGGTGCGCGCCTTCATGCTTGGTCAGGTCGATCAGCTCGACTGCCTTTTTTGCCAGCTTGACGGAGGCTTCTTCGCATCCTTCCAGGCTGCCCATATAGGTGATGACGGTACGGTTGTGGTCCTCGTCTGAGGAATAGTTCAGAAGTGTACATCCGGGGGTGCTGCGGATCTGATCCACGCAGGCTTCGATGACTTCCTTGTTTCTGCCTTCGCTGATGTTCGGTACACTTTCGATGATTTTAGCCATAATTAAAGTCCCTCCTCGATTTCTGCATAAATGCGCCGGGCGATCTCTTCACCCTCTGCCAGCATTTTTCTGCCTTTTGCTTCAAAGTCCGCCGCCAGCGCCTCATCCTTGACGCCGGGGAGGTTGATCTTCACGTTGAGCCAGGCGCCCCGCATGCATGTCATCAGATTCAGCACGCCGACGCCGTAGTCGCTGTCACAGTTGCGGTTATAGTGGTTCTGCAGCCGGGCTGCCAGGGCAAGCCCCTCGCTGGCCATCTCCATGACATGGAAGGGTACCTTGGTGGCCTCCAGGGTGCCGTCCGCGATGGCCTTGCTGCGGGCTGCCTTCTGCGCGTCTGTTTCCTTGGGCATCTTGAAGGCTGCCGCCACCAGATTAAAGGCCTCTGTATCATCGTCGATGGCCTTGGCAAATCCCTGGTAGAGATCGCCAGCCTTTTCACGGATCTCCGCGCAAAGGGCATGTTCTGCTTCATACTTCGCCTTCGATGTGGTCAGGTCACAGACCATGGCCAGCAGCGCGGCGCCCTGGGTCCCTGCCAGCGCGCTGACCGATCCGCCGCCCGGCGCCGGTGCGTCTGAAAGCAGGATGTCCAGATATTCATTCAGTCTCAGTTCTATCAGTTTCATTTAATCATTTCTCCTTTTTTCATTACGTGCTTCGCCAGGTTGGAGCCGAAACGATAGCATACCATTTCAAAGTCTGGCGCGTTCCAGATCACCAGGTCTGCCTGTTTGCCCGGTTCCAGCGTTCCCAGCAGGTGTCCCCGCCCGCAGGCGCAGGCCGGATTGATGGTCACTGCCGTCAGGACCTCCTCCGGTGTCATCCGGTATCTCAGACAGCCCAGATTGATGGCAAACTGCAGGTTCAGGGACGGGCAGGAGCCCGGATTGAAGTCGCTGGCGATGGCCACGGGAATCCCCTTCTCGATCATGCGCTTTGCCGGAGCAAAGGTCTTGTCCAGATAGAAGGATGTGGCCGGCAGCAGCATGGCTGTGGTTCCTCCCGCTGCCATGGCGTCCATGCCATCTTCCTCGATGGCGATCAGATGTTCCGCGGAAGCCGCGCCCAGCTGACCCGCCAGCTGAGATCCGCCGATGGCGTCGATCTCGTCCGCGTGGATCTTCAGGCCGAATCCCATCTCCGCTGCCTTCTCCAGGTATTTTCTGCTCTGGGGCGCGTCGAAGACGGCAGTCTCGCAGAAGATATCACAGTATTCCGCCAGGCCCTGGCTGCGCACCTTCGGAAGCATTTCCTCACAGCACAGATCGATAAAATCATCCGGTCTGCCTTCATATTCCGGCGGGATGGCGTGGGGACCCAGGAAGGTGGGGACCACATCCATGGGATGCTTCTCTCCCAGCGCCCGGATGACCTCCAGCATTTTCAGTTCATTCTCCGTATCCAGTCCGTACCCGCTCTTGGCTTCGCATCCCGTAATGCCCATATCCAGCATCTCATCCAGGAATGCGTACGCCTTGTCATACAGCTGTTCGAATGTGGCTTCCCTGGTTTTGCGGACGGTGTCCAGAATGCCGCCGCCGGCCCGCAGGATATCCAGATAATCCGCTCCCGCCAGCTTCATGGCGATCTCATGCTGCCGGTATCCGCCGAAGATCAGGTGTGTGTGCCCGTCGAACAGGCCCGGCGTGACCAGATTCCCTTCGGCATCGATCACCTCATCGTAATCCGCTTCGCTGCCGGGGATGTTTCCATTCGCCGTGATCTCGCGGATCAGGCCGTCTTCGATGACGATGGCCGCATCCGTGTATTTCTCATTGATCCCCTGTTTACTTCCCTTATGGCTGTAGCTGCCTGTCGGGGTCTGCAGACAGCCGATATTCCTGATCAGTTTCTTTGACATTCTGATCTCCTTCATATTGATGATTCATGAATTGTTATTTCACAAATTCGTCTACGACCTTATCCACCAGATCGTCCGCCGCAACGTACGGGATGGTGATGTGTCCCTTGCCTGCGTAATTCTCATTGTATGCCACGGAGGTGTCCACGGCGTGTTCGTTTCTCGCCCAGTTACGACGGGCAAC
>CAMNJK010000238.1 GCA_946541435.1 uncultured Bacillota bacterium | reverse complement strand
AATTGTTTACGATCAAACAATTTTAGACGATTTGGGCCAGATTTTGTTTGCGCCTCGGTTGATCTGAGAAATCGGATACTGCCACTGCATAAATGAATAGCGCCGCACACCAAAAACGCAGCTGCCGCACGCTTCAACCAGCCCCAGGCGCTCCCCGTCACCTCAAAAAATGTAAATATTTCCCATAACAGTTCTTGCCATGCGTACGGGTTCTATGATAAAATAACGTTACTGATTTATTAGAGAGGCAGGATAGGAATGAAAGAAAGATACATCTCTGATTTGAGACCGGGCGAGGATATTACCTCGTTTTTTCTGGCCAAGAGTATTGCGTTCAAGGAGGGCTCCAACAGAAAGGTCTATCTGGATCTGACCCTGGGAGACAATACCGGGGAGATCAACGCGAAGAAATGGGACATTTCCGATGAGGAGAGAACGAACCTGCAGCAGTGGATCACGGAGAACATCGTGATCAAGATCCGGGCGCTGGTAACGGAATGGAATGGCATGAAACAGCTGCGGATCGCCAAGATCCGGCAGACCGGCCCTGAGGATCAGATCCTGATGTCGGATTACATCAAGGCGGCGCCGGAGGATCCGCAGGAAATGTACGATTATATATACAGCCGCGCGGAAAGCTTCCGGGACAGGGAACTCTCCAGCCTTTGCACGACGATCCTGGAACGCAGGAAGGAACAGCTGATGTACTATCCGGCGGCCCAGCGGAATCATCACGCAGAGCTGGCGGGACTTCTGTATCACGAGAAACGGATGCTGATGATGGCGGAGCGGGCCTGCCAGGTTTATACCAATCTGAACCCGGACCTTCTGATGACGGGTGTGATCCTCCACGACATCGAGAAGATCGACGAGATCGAAGCCAACGAACTGGGCATTTCGCCGGGCTATTCTTTTGAAGGAAAGATGCTGGGGCATCTGGTCCTCGGGGTGCGCGAGATCGAGAAGATCGCGGATGAACTGGGGATCTCTCATGAGAAGGCGGTGCTGGTGGAGCACATGATGCTGACGCATCACTACGAGCCGGAATACGGCAGCCCCAAGAAGCCCCTGTTCCCGGAGGCGGAGATGCTGCATTATCTGGACATGGTGGATGCCAAGATGTTCGATATGCAGGAGGTCCTGGAGAAGACGGAGCCGGGGAAATTCAGTGAACGCGTGTGGACCCTGGACAACCGGACTTTGTACAGGATCGAGGAATAGCGCGGAGCCGAAGCGCAGCGCGGAGCCGGATGCAAAAGCAGGCCGGAGATGATACAAACAACGATACAGGATCGGAGAACAGAGCATGATCAAATTGCCGAAGGAGATCAACAGCATCATCAGAAAACTGAATGCTGAGAAATATGAAGTTTACTGCGCCGGTCAGTGCGTGATGGCAGGTGAGCTGGGAGAGAGCCCCCAGGACTGGGACCTGTATACGGACTGCCCCCAGAAGCGGGTGCGGGAACTGTTCCCGGAGGGGGAAGCCCAGGGGAGCCGGACCACCCGGCTGGACTACACGGAGTTCAAGGAATACGAAGATCTGAACATCGAAGACCGCTACGAGGGAATCGTGGCGGATGTGGTCACGCTCAAAGGGAGCATGGAAGAACAGCTGGATGAATCCTACCATTTCACCTGTGAGGCCATTGCGGAGCAGCCGCAGAAATCGCCGGTGGATCCCTATGAGGGGCTCAAGGACATCCGCAAGCGCCTGCTGCGGGGGACGAAGGACATGGAAGCTGCTTTCCGCAAGGATCCTTTGCTGATGCTGCGGGCCCTTCGGTATGTGGGACTCTATGGCTTTGACCTGACTAAGGAGCTTTCGGAGCAGATCGCGGCCTGCGCCGGGGAACTGCTGCAGGCGGACCGGGAGATGATCCTCTACGAGTTCAGCCTGGCCATCAACGGCAAGCATGCGGGAAAATTCCTGAAGATGCTTCAGGGCCTGGGGCTGCTGCCGGCCATCGTCGGACCGGAAGGCATAGTATCGGACAAACGGGGCCTGTCAGATTATGAGATCCTGTCGGAAAACATCGATAAGATCAAGCACATCACCCTGCGGCGGATGGCCCTCTTCTATATCTGCTTTGACCGCCACTACAAGGATGCAGTGACCTATCTGCCCCACGGGGAGCTGGAGCTGGAGTATCTGCTTGACGCCAAGAAGCTGCTTCCCAAGCTTCACTTTATCGGCAGCGACGTCCAGCTGAAGCGGTTCATCTACCGCTGCGGCGATTGGGATAAATATAATTTCTATGACAAGCTGTCCAAGGCCCAGGTCATCGTGTACGATTACAACAACCAGCGGATCGTCGGCCGGGATGCCATCCTGAAGCAGGTGCTGGAGGAGCGGCAGCCTATTTTCGCAGAGGATCTGTATGTGGACGCGGATGATATCATCGAAGCCGGCATCACGGACGATCCGGAGCGGGCGGACGAGCTGTGGCACATGCTGCCGGACGTGGTCCACGAGAACCCCGGACTCAATGACCGGGAGCGGCTGCTGAAGTACGCCAAGAAATTCCACAAGAGCAAGTTCCGGGCCACTTTCCGGGATGTCAAATGGCTGCGGTAACCATGGAACGCGGCCGCGGAGTGTGAGCATGGAGAACGAGTACACCGGGACCATCCGGGAAGTCATATTTCATAACAACGAAAACGGCTATACAGTGGCCGTTTTTGA
>CAMNJK010000237.1 GCA_946541435.1 uncultured Bacillota bacterium | reverse complement strand
AAAAAGGAAGGGCGCCTAAGGGCGTCCCTCCTTTTTGGCTCTGTGTCAAATGTTGGGGTGGAGCCTGAAGTAGAACAAAAATCCACCAAGGTTTTTCAAACGAGCAGCTGGTCTGCTCGTTTGTTTTGTGGTGAGCCATCGGCCCATTCCGGGAAGCCCTTGGCTTCGCCACCGGTCTAATCACTCATCATCGTAAGGATCCGGCTGCGAAACCGCGAGAAATTCCGGACCCCATAGGAGACTCGTTTCAATACCTTTATCTTGTTGTTCGTCCCTTCCGTGAATCCGTTCGAATAAGGGACATCAAAGGTGTTCAGGATCTCTTCCAGCCAATCCCGGATCGATACGGTACAGGCGTGGAATTCCGGCAGGTCATAACTCTCCACCCGCATAAGCCAGGCAGCCAGATGCCGCTTGGCATGGTAACGGTCCGGTTCCTCCATGAGTTGGTAGAAATCCTGAAGTGCGAAGTAAGCCCGGCGTATCCGTTCCGAAGCAGACAACAGCAGGGCGAGCTGCTGCATCTGTTCCTCCGTAAGCGCTTCATAATGTTTCAGAAGCAGCGCTTTGCTCCTCTTGAAATACTTTCTCCGGTCCGGCCCGAACTTCTTTTGTTCTTCTTTACGCACCCGTTCCAGTGCCCAGCACACATTGCGCACCAGATGGAACCGGTCCACCACGATCTTCGCTCTGGGAAAACTTCTCTTCACCACACTGCGGAACAAGGTGCTCATGTCCATCGACACGTAACAGACGTCCTTTCTTTCAGGGAAGCCGGAGAAATACCGGTACAGATCTTCCGCTTTCCGGTTCGGAAGGATATCCAGGACCCGTTTGTCCTTTGGATCCGTCAAGATGCATTGGTATTTCTCTCCTTCGGCATTGCCCCGGAATTCATCGATTGACAATACCTTGGGAAGGACCGGTGTCCCGTAGGCGACAAAGTCAAAGACTCTGGCCACCGTCGATGCAGAGATATTGCAGCGCTTGCCGATCTGCTTCATGGACTGCACCGTATGAAATTCCTCAAGGATGCTGCATATCAGGCGCTTGGTCATCCGTTGGTAGCGGGATAAAAAGTTTGTCGTTTCATAGAACCGTTTCTTGCAATTTGGACAGACATGACGCCGTTTTCTTAAATGCAGATAGGTCCGTTGTCCAAAGCCGGACACATCCTTGACGATCTGCTCCCGGTAATCATGGACATTGCTGGTCTTCGTACCGCACCGTGGACAACCATGGATCCGCTTGGCCATGCGGCCATAGATGTGGATCTCGCCGTAGACATTTTTCACATCTGTGACGATGAAGTCTTCCAATCCGGTCAGTTCTTCGATACAATCCTTATAGAGCATATGGCACCTCCCTTGTGTTTGGTTTGTGGTGAATTCATTCTACAGGAAGTTTGTCCTCTATGCTCTTTTTCTTTACAAAAAATGCTGGGGCGGGTTTGCCACCCCAACATTTACTATAGAACCAAAAGAAATTCGATCAAACAAAAGAGACCGGCCAAAGCCGGTCTCTTGTTTTCGTTCAAAGAACGCTGTCCTGTCCCGCGTCCTAGCGGTCCCTCTCTTCCTTCCGCTTGATCAGGAACCGGACCGCCACGCTGGTGACGGCGGCTCCCACGAAGGGAAAGTTGATGGTGGAATACATGCCCATATGGTTGTACGCCACGATGAAAAGACCGCAGTAGACAAATGCCGCGAGTGTCGCCTGCATTTTCCGGACGCCCATCGGGATGATGGCGATCATCACGATGACGGACAGGATGGCAGGCAGGAAGAGCTTAATCGTTTCCATAGTTCCTCCTAATCCAAAGGCTTGATTTCTTTAGAAGGGTCCAAGCTGGATCGCCTGAGCGATGACGACGAAGACCGCGCCGATGGCATACCAGATGCCGATGAGGGGCAGGATCCACTTCGCCCACTTGTCCCACGGCACCTTGGCGATGGCCAGGGAAGCCATCAGGTAACCGGAGGTCGGGGTGAAGATGTTGGAGATGCCGTCGCCCATCTGGAAGGCTATGCAGGCCGTCTGGCGGGTAACGCCGACCAGGTCAGCCAGGGGAGCCATCAGAGGCATGGTTACCGCAGCCTGTCCGGAACCGGACGGGATGAAGTAGTTGCACAGGCACTGGAAGATGTACATACCGATCGCGGAGACCATTGCCGGGAACTTGCCCAGAACGACCGCGCAGGCGTGCAGTACGGTGTGGATGATAAGTCCGCTTTCCAGAACGATCAGGATGGCACGGGCAAAACCAATGACCAGCGCGCCGATGGCCATGCTCTGCATGCCGGCACCGAAGGCCTCGCCCCACTCATTCAGACCCATACGGCCCCACAGACCGGCCCAGATAGCCAGACCGACGAACAGGCCGCACAGCTCCGCGTACCACCAGCCGATGACCATCAGGCCGTAGATCAGCAGGCCGATGGTGACCAGGAAACCAATGCAGATCATGGCGCGGGCAAAACCGAAGGGATACTTGTCCTTGTCGATCTCCAGCTTGTCTTCACGAGCCTGGTCGAATTCGTACATGCCGGACAGCTCAGGATTCTTGTGGATCTTGGAAGCATATCTCCATACGAAGATCAGAGCGCTGACGAAGAAGCAAACCAGGATGCAGAAGCGGAACCACATACCGGAGAACAGGGGCAGCTTTTTAAGGTGAACCTCACTGACTATCTGGACAC
>CAMNJK010000236.1 GCA_946541435.1 uncultured Bacillota bacterium | reverse complement strand
GCGTTGCCGGCGAAATCGGTGGTCCCGTACCTGATGGCGCTGTACTTGCTGTAAATGACCCTGCCGCTGACTTCGCGGTAGGCCCGGACTTTATAGAAATACTTCTTCTGAGCCTTCAGGCCGGTGTCTTTGAAGGCTGTCTTCGAAGCCCTGACCGCCCTGATCAGCTTATACTTCCCGGCCTTTTTCGGCGCGCGGAAGATCTCATATCCCCCGGATCCCTTGTAAGCATCATAAGAAATCTTCAGCCGGGTATCGTCCACCATCTTCACCGTAAGGTTCTGGACCTTGGCCTTCTGGAAGGCGGCGTCGGACACCGCGAAAGCCGGATCCGCGCTCACTGCAGCGGAAGCCATGGCAAGGCACAGAGCGATGACCGCGCTCACCAGCAGACGCGCCGCGCCCTTATTCCTTAGAAACATCGGATCGCTGGCTCCCGGCCGGCAGTTCTGTAATCTCTTTTTGTTTTTCCGGAGCATCCGTGACCACTCCTTTCCCCTTCTGTTTCCCTTTATCCTTGACAAACGGTTTTTTGATGGTCTTCCAGACCGCCTGAACGATCACGCCGCAGATGCCGCCGCAGATATAGGCGATGGCCGCGTAGATCCAGACCGCGATCCAGGGAGACATGCCGTTGTTATACAGAAAACCGTGATCCATCATGATGCTCAGGAAGAGCCAGTGGATCAGATAGATCATCAGCGTACAGCTGGACAGCTTGCCCAGGATGGCCTTGCCAGCCTTTGAGAATTCATGATTCCGAAGTCCGGAGACGATGAGATAAAACAGGGCTGTGTTCTTGCAGAAGGTGATGATGGTGAACTTCCGCGTGACCGTGGAAGCGTCCGGGTCTCCGGCGTACTCCCAGTTCAGCAGGCTGATGCAGAATCCCAGCACCGCGAACAGGATCCCCACCCCGTAAATGAAGTAGCGGAACTTCCTGCAGGGCCGGTAGGTATAGGCGATCCAGCCGAACAGCATCCAGAAGAAATACTGGCACATCAGCTCCATGGGCGTTTTTTCCAGCACCTTGAAGATGTAGTTTTCCCCGTATGGAAAACCTGGCCAGGTATAGATGGTATTCAGCACCAGGCCCCCTGCGAACAGGAGGATCAGGTAGCGGAACATCTTGGTGTCCCGGGATGCGGTGATGGGCCGCAGGATGGGTACCAGAATGTACAGGCCCACGATCATGGGGATATACCACAGGTGTCTCTCCTGGTGCAGCCACTGGGTGATGAGGATCTGAGGCGTCAGTTCCACCGGCCCCGGCGTCTGGAAATAGATCCGGTACAGGGCGTATACCAGACACCAGAAGATATAGGCGAAGGTCATCTTCAGCACGTTCTTCTTCCAGATCTTCCCTGCTGTCACGTGACGTTCCGGCGACAGGAAAAAGATCCCGCTGACCATGACAAAAAGTACCGTAGGCGATCCGAAGATCACCCGGTACGCCGCGCCGCTGACCCAGTCAAAGGAGCCCGGCTCCACCAGACCATAGATGGCCGGCATGGTCATCCAGGACGCGTGGAGGGCGCATACCATGAAGCAGGAAATGCACCGCAGCACATCCACGGACCAGTCCCGCCTTCCGCCGCCGAACATGGGCGGCACCTGTTCTACTGCAAAAAATTTTGTTCTGTCTCTTTCTTCACTCATATCGAATGATTATACTACAGTTTCCGTACCCTTGGCAAATGATTTCCGCACAATATAATGTTGCTATTTTCCCCCTGAGATGTTGATATTTTTCGCTCCAGATAATAAAATGGAATCTGTATAACATGTTCACAGGAGGAAACGATTCAATATGAATACATTATATCTTCATATCGGCACCCATAAAACTGCCACCACCACCATCCAGCGCTTCTGCGCGGACAACCGGAAGGTCTTCGAATCCAAGGGGATGGTCTATCCGGATTTCCCCTTCCGCTTCCCCTTCAAAGGGCCCAACCGGAACGGCCTGTTCCTGGGCATGGTCTATCGCGGCAGCGACGGCGTTCGCCGCAAGGATCTGGAGAAAGAATACTATCATCAGGCCCTGGACATCATCCACGGCCTCTTCGAAAAGTATCCGTCGGTGCTCCTGTCCAATGAACGTCTCTGGATGGATCTTTACCTGAAGGACGCCAAACTGGTCAGAAAGCTGGTGAAGGACAGTCAGAAACACGGCTATCAGATCAAAATGATCGTTTACCTCCGCCGGCAGGATTCCTTCATTGAGTCCTTCTGGAGCGAGACCGTCAAGGAACTGCCCGACAGAACGGACACCCTGCAGGAATACATCTCCGAATTCGAGTTCCTGGATTATAACGCCATCCTCTCCAAATACGCGGAGCTGATCGGCGAAGAGAATGTGATCGTCCGCCGCTTCTCCGACGCGGTCAAGGTGGAAGGCGGCATCCTGGTGGACTTCATGCGCCAGCTGGGCATGGAGCTGACAGACGATTTCGAGATCAACGATCCCGCCCTGAACCCGGGGATCTACGCCAACGTTACAGAGATCAAGCGGATCATCAACTCCACCAGCGGTCTGCGCCGGGATGACATGCGGGTCTTCATCAACGCCCTTCCCATGGCTGCCGCCACCTCCAAGAAGGTCCATCCCTGCGGCGAGCTTTCCGAGGAGGAACGGACGGATCTGATGCAGCCCCTGGAAGCGGGCAATGCGGAGCTGGCCCAACGCTTTATCGGAGACGGCCGTCCCCTGTTCTCCACAGACTACAGCG
>CAMNJK010000235.1 GCA_946541435.1 uncultured Bacillota bacterium | reverse complement strand
CAGGAGAAGAAAGCTATGAAAATGCAGTCCAAAATGAGAGCAGCCATGATGTACGGCCCCAGTGATATCCGCGTCGAAATGATCGACCGGCCGGCCGTTCCCGAGGGCGGATTCGTCCTCAAGGTCCATTCCATCGGCCTGTGCGGATCCGACATCCGCAACATGACGACCGATTCCAGAAAGGGCGATTATCCTTTCGTTTACGGTCACGAGATTGTCGGCACGGTCAACGAAGTTTCTCCCGCCTGCACCCAGTACAAGGTCGGCGATCGCCTTTACATTTATCCCGCGGACCACTGCATGAAGTGCGAGATGTGCCGGACCGGCCACAGCGAGATGTGTGAGAATGTCGGAGACTACACCAACCGCCAGGGCGGATTTGCGGATTACTACGCAGTCTCCGCCGAGCAGGTCGCCCGCGATTCCATCTACCGTGTGCCCGAGAATGTGACTCTGGACAGGGCCTCCCTGGCTGAGCCCCTCTCCTCCGTCTATGCCTGTCAGGAAAATATCGGCGTCGGCTTCGGCGACACCCTGGTCATCATCGGTGCGGGCCCCATCGGCTGCTTCCACTCCAAGCTTGCCAAGCTCCGCGGCGCGAAGAAGGTCATCATGATCGAGATCAACGACAGCCGCCTGGAGATGGCAAAGCAATTCGGAGTCGACTACACCATCAACAGCATGAAGGAAGACCCGATCGAAGCGGTCAGACGCCTGACAGACGGCAAGGGGGCCGACAAGGTCATCTCCGCCAATCCTTCCACCCAGGCTCAGCAGCAGGCCATCTTCATGGCAAAGAAGACCGGCATCGTTGTCTTCTTCGGCGGCGTCGCCAAGGGTGCCCTGACCGAGCTCGACACCAACTACATCCACTACAACGGCCTGTGGATCTACGGCCACTTCGGCGCCAACAGCATGCAGGTCCAGAAGGCCTTTGAGCTGGCGATCTCGGATGAGTTCGAGGCGGACAAGTTCATGACCCATGTCCTGCCCCTGAGCCAGATCAACGAAGGCATCCAGCTGACCAGGACCGGCGAGGCCATCAAGGTCGTCCTTCACCCCAACGAGGACGAGGATATCGACCGCTGAAATAGATAAAACAATATAAATATAAAAAGAATGAAAGCGTACATATTCATATAATAAAGAAAGGATATACAGGAGGGTAATACAATGGCAAGAGAAGTGAAGATTCTGGTAGCATGCGGCAGCGGCGTGGCAACATCCACAGTGGCACAGGAGGCAGTCAAGGAAATCTGCCAGAAGAACGGAATCCCGGTACACGTTTACAAGAGCACAATGACAGAGATCCCCTCCAAGCAGGATGACGTGGACGTGATCATGGTGACCACCAATTACCGCAAGCCGGTCAACAAGCCCCTCATCAAGGTCTTCGGCCTCATCTCCGGCATCGGCAAGGAAAAGATCGAGAAGGAAATCGTCGAGACCTGCAGAAAGATCTCCGGCTGACCGAAAAGACGCTCGTCGAGACCTGCAGAAAAATCTCCGGCTGACCGCAAGAGACGCCTGGTTCTGCAGATCTGAAGATGTCAGACCGGTCCGGCTTTTACAAACTGTGACGGAGGATCCACGGAATCGTTTTTGATCCGGCATATTCCCTCTCTGCGTCAGAGCCCCTGGCAGGCCTGGTGCAGAGAGGAATCACGGCAGACACCGCCGTCCGCCGGACTGCAAGGGAAAAACAGACTGCTTCCCGCCCGCCGGGACAGCTTCCACATAAAGGAGGAGATTGTGAGTACACTGTTATCGATCACACAGGCGATCCTGAACATGGGCGCCACCGCACTGCTTCCGTTCATCATTATGATCCTGGGCATGATCTTCGGCATGAAGTTCGGGCGTGCCCTCAAGGCCGGCCTCTTCGTCGGCATCGGTTTCACAGGCCTGAACCTGGTTGTCGGCCTGCTGACCACGACCATCCAGCCCATTTCGGATTATTACGCAGCCATGGGCAAGGGCTTCACGACCCTGGATCTGGGATTCGCAGCCTCCGGCGCGGCCTCCTGGACGGTCCCCTTTGCCCCGATCGCGATCCCGCTGATTATCGTCGCCAACTTCATCCTGATCTTCGTCTTCAAGCGCAAGGTCCTCAATGTTGACATCTGGAACTACATCCATTTCCTGATCCCCGGCGCGCTCTGCTATGGACTCTTCGGAAACGCTGTTCTCGGTCTGATCGTGACTGTGGTCTGTTCCATCGTTTCACTCCTTGTTGCGGAGATCATCGCACCCAAGTGGCAGGACTACTTCGGACTGGACGGGACGACCTGCTCGACCTTTTCTTTCATCACTTTCATGTACCCCCTTTCCTGGCTTGTCAACAAGATCATCGACCACATCCCCGGCCTCAAGGACGTCGACGCTGATATGAGCGCCCTGGAGAGCAAGCTCGGCGTCTTCGGTGAGCCCTGCTTCGTCGGATTCATCGTCGGTGCCTTCCTGGCCATCATCACAAAGCAGCCCGTCCCGGTCATTTTCCAGACAGGCATCGGCGTTTCCGCCGTCCTGATCCTGATCCCCCGCATGGTCACCGTCATGATGGAAGGTATCTCCCCTCTGGGTGTCGCCGCCAGCGAATTCATGCGCAAGCACCTGGGTGAGGACGCCGAGCTCTGGATCGGCATGGACGTTGCCCTGGGCCTGGGCGATCCCGCCTGCGTCACCTGCACAGCCATCTGCATCCCGATCACGATCGCCTTCGCCTTCATCATTCCCAACATGACCTA
>CAMNJK010000234.1 GCA_946541435.1 uncultured Bacillota bacterium | reverse complement strand
TACCATGCATATCAGACTACATACAACCATCAACAAAGAAGTGATCGAACTGGAACGGGAGCAGCCATTCACACTGGAGGAGCTGGCAAAGGAATATCAGGACCGGGCGCCGTACAGGATCCTGCTTGCCAGGGTCAACGGCGTGGACCGGGAACTGACCACGGTGGTGGATAAGGATGCGGAGATCGTGCTGTACGACCAGCGTCAGCACGCAGCGGATCTGGCCTATCAGAGAAGCCTTTCATTCCTGTATCTGGCGGCGGTCAGGGAAGTGCTGGGTGTGGAGGCGGACATCGACAACTCCCTGAACCGGGGCCTGTATACCGATATCAAGATCAAACCGGAGGTCACCGAAGAGGACGTGGCCCGGGTGGAGAAGCGGATGCGTGAGATGGTGGAAGCGGACATCCCCATTCGCAAGGAACTCAGCACCGTGAAGGATGGCATCCGGATCTGGGACGAGATGGGATATCCGGAGAAGGTGGCGCTGCTGGAAGAAGTGGGCGAATACGCGCCGAATTTTGATGTGCGTTTCTATGATCTGAACGGGCACAGGAATTATTTCTTCGGATTGATGCTGCCGTCCACCGGTTATCTGGAGCGGTTCGAGCTGCGCAAGTACCAGGCAGGCGTGCTGCTTCGCTTCCCCTATTATACGAAGCCGGACGAGATCCCGCCCTACGTCGACGATTACAAGATGTACAGCGCTTTCGGCGAGGAAGACAGATGGATGAAGCTGCTGCGGACCCCCTATCTGCCGGATCTGAACCGGGCTGTTACCAATAAACTGGAGGAACTGATCCTGCTATCCGAAGCCCTTCATGAGAAGAAGATCTCCGACATCGCGGACGAGATCCTCGAAAAAGGCAGCCGCATCATCCTGATCGCGGGGCCGTCCTCCTCCGGAAAGACCACCTTCGCCCAGCGTCTTTGCATCCAGCTCCGGGTCAACGGCCTGGATCCCATGTACATGGGAACGGACGACTATTTCGTGGAGCGTTCCCAGACGCCCCTGGACGAGAACGGCGAGCCGGATTATGAGAATCTGGGAGCCATCGACATCGATCTGTTCAACCACGATCTGAACGGCCTGCTGGCGGGGGAGACCGTGGATCTGCCCAGATTCGATTTCCTGGAAGGGAAGAAGATCTTCGGCAAGCGGATGACTTCCCTCCGTGAAGGGCAGATCATCGTTATCGAAGGAATTCACGCGCTGAACCGGAAGCTGACGGAGCAGGTGGAGGATTCCCAGAAGTACCGCATCTACATCAGCCCCCTGACCCAGCTGAACATCGACCGGCACAACCGGGTGCCCTCCACTGACGCCAGAATGCTGCGCCGGATGGTCCGGGATTATAAGTACAGAAACCATTCCGCGGCGGAGACCATTGCCTCCTGGCCCAAGGTCCGGGCAGGGGAGAACAAGAACATTTTCCCCTACAACGGCGAGGGGGATGTGCTGTTCAACTCCGTGCTGGAGTATGAGATCCCCATGCTGAAAAAGTACGCGGATCCGCTGCTGCGGGAGATCCGCCCCGACCAGCCGGAGTACAGTGAGGCAAGGCGTATGCTGAAATTCCTGGAATTCTTCACCACCATCGAAGACGAGAGCGTCATTCCCAACAATTCCATCATCCGCGAGTTCATCGGCGGCAGCGTGTTCATGAAGTGAGCACCAGCCTTTGCATAAGCCTTCGGAGTACGATGCAAAGGCTGGCGAATCCCGGCTGCCGGAAGCTGACCGGGTGACTGACCTCCATCATATAATTGTAAAAATATGGCGATATATGTAAATAAATGGTTTACATGTATCGCTTTTTATGGTATTATATGGTAAAAGGAGGTATGAACATATGGATCGTTACAGAGAGATGATCAGATCGATGCTGGAAAGCATGATCCAGGACCGCAGTGAATGCATGGCGGAACTGATGCAGTGTCCCTCGGGCACACTGTGGAAGGCGGAGAAGAACGGACGACCGGCTTATTACTGGGCGCACAAGGAAGGGGATATCTACGTCAGGCGGGGGATCTCCAGAAACTACGATATGCAGCGGCAGCTGGCCAGAAAAGCATATCTGTCAAAGTCTGTGAAGATCCTGGACAGGAACATCAGTCAGCTCAGCCGCGTTCTGAGCCGATACGAACCGCTGGAGACCGGTGAAGTGGTCCGGCGGCTGGCGAAGGCCTATCAGGAGCTGCCCGGGGAGTATTTCCAGCAGGAGAAAGGGTAGGTTGTTATTTGCGGAAGCTGCGGAGGGCGGCGGCGATATAGGACTCCCGGCAGCAGGCAGGAAGGTCCGGTGGGAAGAGAGAATCATCTACGGCATATTTTTTGAAGGAAGCTCCATGCTGATCGGGCGGACTCGCGCTCTCAGGGGACTGGCGCAGAAGAATGGGATCTGATGCGGCGGTCTCTTTTTTTAAGCATGTTGGCGGGGGCTGGGTTTCCCCGCTGTACTGCCGGAACAGATCCAGAATGTCATCGATGGTCAGATCTTCTCGCTCGGCGCGGGCACGCAGGACCCCGGCCAGGGACGGTGTCAGGGGGAACCCTTCGATGATCACAGCCTGGACAACATTGGTCTGCTGGATCGGCGTGAGATAGGAAAGGTCCAGGAGGGCGCGCTGGGGCCAGCCCAGCTTTTTCGCCAGATCATAGAGCTGGGGGATCAGATAAGTGAGGCGGATCTTTCGCCGGATCGTCCCGGGACTGACGCCGAAGCGCTTCGCCAGGGCCTCCGCGGAAGGATGGTCCGTTGCCT
>CAMNJK010000233.1 GCA_946541435.1 uncultured Bacillota bacterium | reverse complement strand
CCCAGCGGCAATGAACACGATCTGAGAGACGTGGCCGCGGAGGTCCTGGAGAAGATCCAGGTGGTGCCGGTAGCGAAGGTGGAAGAGATCCTCGCCGCCACCGGCGTGGTCCAGGCTCCGTCCGAGGGGTAAGATCTTTCCGGAGCATCCTGCTTGAGCAGAGTACGGAACCTGTCGCAATGTCAAGCTGCGGCAGGTTCCTTTTTTTGGTCGTCGAAACAAGTAGACTATTCTGTTTTTCGCAGGGATAGGTTATAATATTATTTAGAATTTACTGTATCTTTGACAGGAGAGCAGGAGGCAGGAAAGCATTCATGAGCGATCAGGTCACAAAAACAGATGGGACGCAGGCGGCAGAAGCCGGCAGCGCGCAGGCCTCTGAAATGGAAGAAAAGATCCGCCAGACGGTCCTGGCATGGCTGAAGGATGCCTTTGAGGGCGGCAAATATACCCTGGGCAACAATGGGTCCGCCGCGCCCAGCCGGGATCATTTTCTGGAAATCAGGAACACCACCAACGTGGATCTGCGGGAGCTCCGCATGCAGATGGAGATCTACAAGGACGGCATCAAGGTGGATCAGGTGACGGCGAAGACAGGCGCCAGCGGCATCCGGTCAGGGCAGACCGGCCGGCTCATGTTTTTTTCCAAACAGCAGTATTTCAGCGCCCTGAAGATCCTGCCGGACACCGTGACCTATAAGGCGGACTGGATCCCCGAGCAGGTCATGCAGAGCCAGGAGCCCAAGACCGGCCTGGCTTTCTGGAAGCGGAAGAAAAAGCCCCAGACCTCGGAAGCCTTCCGGGTGGGTACCGGGGATCTTCTGAAGACCAGGCGCAATGAATATGTGCAAAAGCTGGAGGAGCTGAAGACCCAGAGTCCGGACGATCAGGTCCGTCAGGGACTGGAGAATCTGATCCCCATCGTGGAGCAGATCTTCCAGCGGGTGGCGGAGGTGCCGGGCACCGAGACAGAGATCAAGCGCCTGACAGACCGGTATCTGCCCATGATCATCACTTCCACCGAATCCTACCTTTCCTATGTGAAGAAGGACATCACCGGGGAGGACATGGACGATCTCAAGGAGGAAGTCATCAGCGGCATCGGGCTGGTCACAGAGGCCTGCGGCAATCTGCGGAACCGGCTTTATGAAGACGGGATCGTGGACGCGTCCACGGATATCAGCGTCCTGAAGATGCTCCTGCAGCAGGATGGACTGCTGGATTCAGAGTTCGGGAAAAAATAACAATTAATATACAAACAGCCGGAGAACCGGCAGGAGGACCACTTATGGAAGATATGAACAACACGATGACACCGGAAACGGCCGTCCAGGCGCAGGAAACAGCGGCACAGGCCCAGGAGGCAGCGCCCACAGTGCAGCAGGTGGCAGCAGTTGCTGACCAGTCGGCAGCCCTGCAGGCCCAGGCTGCGCAGGCGGTGGCTGAGGAATCAGAAGCGAAGTTCACGCCGGAGGAAATGGCCAAGATCGAACAGTTCGCGCAGACGATCGATGTCAAGGATACCAGCATGGTGCTCCAGTACGGCGTGGGAGCACAGCAGAAGCTGTCAGAGTTCTCCGAGTCCGCGCTGAACAGCGTCAAGACCCAGGATCTGGGCGAGGTGGGAGACCTTCTGTCGGATCTGGTCACTGAGATCAAGACCTCCGGAGAAGAGAAGAAGGGAATCTTCGGCCTCTTCCAGAACGCGGAGAAGAAGCTGGAGCACAAGAAGGCTCAGTTTGCCGCGGCAGAGAAGAACGTGGACAAGATCGCGGACGCCCTGCAGGACCATCAGGTCATCCTGATGAAGGACATCGCTCTGCTGGACAAGCTGTATGAAAAGAACCATCTCTATTTCAAGGAGATCTCCATGTACATCGAGGCCGGTAAGAAAAAGCTGGCCGATACCCGGGCAAATGAACTGGAGCAGCTGCGCCAGAAGGCAGAGCAGAGCAAACTGCCGGAGGATGTCCAGGCTTTGGATGATCTCAATAACAAGTGCGAACGGTTCGAAAAGAAGATCTACGATCTGGAGCTGACCCGTACCATCGCCCTTCAGATGGCGCCGCAGATCCGGATGGTCCAGAACAACGATTCGCTCATGTCCGAGAAGATCCAGTCCACCCTGGTCAATTCACTTCCCCTGTGGAAGTCCCAGATGCTGATCGCCCTGGGACTGGCCCACTCCCAGGAAGCGGCCAAGGCCCAGCAGATGGTCACCGACGCCACCAACCAGATGCTGATCCAGAACGCCCAGGCTCTGCATCAGGCCACGGTGGCATCCGCCAAGGAATACGAGAGGGGGATCGTGGATATGGAAACCGTCGAGAAGACCCAGGCCAGCCTCATTTCTACCATTGATGAGGTGCTGAAGATCCAGGACGAAGGTCGTGCCAAGCGCCGTGAGGCAGAGGCAGAGCTGGTGAGACTGGAGGATGAGCTCCGGGCCAAGATCATGTCCGCCGCCGGAAGATCCGCTGCCCAGCAGTCGGGCGCGAAGCCCCAGGCAGAGCCGGCAGACGCCCAGGTCACAGTCATCAGCGATGATCCCTTCGGTCTGTATAATGAATAATTCTATACAATGAATGATCGAAGGACAGCAGTAAACTGAAGCAAGGCAGTAAAAAAATCAGCCCGGACGTACCTGCTCAGGGAGCATGGCCCGTCCGGGCTGTTTTTATTGCTGTTACCGCTCGATGGCCGGCGTCCAGTATTCTTCGCCGTAGATATCCGAGAACTCATACGCGATCAGCACATCGCCGTCACCCAC
>CAMNJK010000232.1 GCA_946541435.1 uncultured Bacillota bacterium | reverse complement strand
CATGGAACCGCCTGCCGCCTTTTTGTGCCCGCCGCCGCCGAATTCTGCCGCGATGGCGGAAACATCCACGTCGTACTTGGCCCGGAATCCCAGCTTCCACAGGTCCGGTTCGATCTCCTTGGCGAAGCAGGCCACTTCCACCGTGTCCACTCCGCGGATGGTTTCGATGACGCCGTCGCTGTCGGCGATCTCCGCCCCCCGTTTTTCGAACAGTTCCCTGGGCGCATGGGCCATGACGAACCGGTCGCCGCAAAGATAATCCATGGTCTGGAGGATGTCGCTGTGGACCTGGAGCTTCACCTTCCGCTCGTTCTGATAGATCGCCACGCTGATCTCGTTGATGTCGATGCCGATGTCAAAAAGGTCTGCCGCGATCCGGTGGGTCCGGGCGGTAGTCGAGGAATATTCGAATTCCCCGGTGTCGGTGACGATGGCGGTATAGATCGCCTCCGCCGCCTTCACGTCGATCTCCCAGCCGGCTTCCCGGATCATCTCATAGAGGATCTCCCCGGCCGCCGCCGCATCTCCGTCCACGTAGTTGTATTCCGCGTAACCGTCATTCGTGTGATGGTGGTCGATATTGACATGGACCTCTGCCCGTTCATACAGATCCTGCCGCTTTTCAAAACGGCCCATATCGGAGCAGTCCACCGCCACCACCACGTCATAGCGGTCCAGCAGGTCCCCGCGGTCCTTCACGAAATACTCCGCATCCAGGAGCCGCAGGTTGTGGGGCAGTTCCTCCCCGGTGAAGATGTGGCAGGTCTTGCCCCTGGAAAGGAGCACCCGGCAGAGAGCCGCAGCGGTCCCCGCCGCGTCTCCGTCGATGATGATGTGGGTCAGGATCAGGACGCTCTCTGCCTGATCCAGCACCCCTGTGATTTCTGTAAAGCTATGATTTCTCATGACTCTTCTTTCGGCCCCTTGTTCAGATCGTCTAAGATCTTCTCGATGTGCATCCCGTATTCCAGGGCGGTGTCGATCTTAAAAGTCAGCTCCGGCACATGCTTGATCTTGACGGCTTTGCCGATATTGTTGCGGATATAGCCGGCAGCCCGCTGAAGAGCTGCCCGCCCTGCTTCCTTTTCTTCTTCGCTTCCCAGGATGGAAAGGTACACCGTGGCATAACTGCCGTCGGAGGTCACTTCCACGCCTGTGATGCTGGTGAGGGAATTGATATCCGGGTCCTTCAGGTCGCCCCGAAGGATCATGTTGCTGATGATCTTCCGGATCTCCTCACCCAGTCTTCCGCTTCTGTAATTCTTCTGCATTCCCTACGCCTTTCTTTCGATTTCTTCCATGGTGAAGGCTTCGATAATGTCGCCTTCCTTGATGTCGTTATAGTTTTCGATGCCGATACCGCATTCATATCCCTGCAGTACTTCCTTCGCATCGTCCTTGAACCGCTTCAGAGAAGAGATCTTCCCTTCGTGGATCACGATGCCGTCCCGGACCAGACGGATGTCCGCATTCCGGACGACCTTGCCGTCCTGGATGTATGCGCCGCCGACAGTACCCACGCCCGGCACCTTGAAGGTGTTCCGGATCTCGGCTCTGCCCAGGACCACTTCTTTGTAT
Organism: uncultured Bacillota bacterium; assembly: GCA_946541435.1. Classification (GTDB taxonomy): domain Bacteria; phylum Bacillota; class Clostridia; order Peptostreptococcales; family Anaerovoracaceae; genus Lentihominibacter. The sequence continues at coordinate 1,194 of CAMNJK010000232.1, read as the reverse complement.
TCCGGATCCAGCATCCCCACCATCGCCGCTTTGATGTCGTTGATGGCATCGTAGATGACACGATAGGTGTGGATCTCGATATTTTCTCTTTCCGCCATGCTGATGATATTGGCAGACGGACGGATGTTGAACCCGATGATGATCGCGTTGGACGCGCTGGCCAGCAGGATATCGGACTCGTTGACGGTGCCGACGCCGGAGTATACCACCTTGACCGCTACTTCATCATTGGAAAGCTTGGTCAGGGATTCGGTCACAGCTCCTACGGAACCCATTACGTCCGCTTTTACCAGGATGTTCAGTTCCTTGGTGTTGCCTTCCTGGATCTGGCTGAAGAGGTCTTCCAGAGATACTCTGGTCTTTTCCTTGATGGTCTCTTCTCTCAGCTTGGTCTGACGGTTGGCAGCGATGGTCTTGGCGGAGCGTTCGTCTCTGACCGCATCCACTTCGTCCCCGGCTTCCGGAACATCCGATAAGCCCAGGATCTCCACTGCTGTGGCCGGACCGGCTTTCTTCAGCGGATTGCCCTTCCAGTCTGTCATCGCACGGACACGGCCGCTGCAGACACCTGCTACGATGGGCTGTCCGATCTGGAGGGTCCCCTTCATGACCAGTACGGTGGCTACCGGGCCCTTGGCCTTATCCAGCCGGGCTTCCACGACGGTACCCTTGGCGGCACGGTTCGGGTTCGCCTTCAGTTCCAGCATATCTGCCTGCAGGAGGACCATCTCCAGCAGGTTGTCGATGCCTTCACCGGTCTTGGCGGATACCGGGACGCAGATGGTATCGCCGCCGAATTCTTCTACCAGGATGCCGTGGGACATCAGGTCCTGCTTGACCCGTGCCGGGTTGGCTTCCGGTTTATCGATCTTGTTGATGGCAACGATGATCGGTACGCCCGCTGCCTTGGCGTGGTGGATCGCTTCAATGGTCTGGGGCTTGACGCTGTCGTCCGCCGCTACAACCAGGATCGCGATATCCGTGACCTGTGCGCCTCTGGCTCTCATGGCGGTGAAGGCTTCGTGGCCCGGTGTATCCAGGCAAACGATCTTCTGGCCGCCGGAATAGACTTCGGAGGCACCGATGTGCTGGGTGATCCCGCCGGACTCTGTCGCAGTGATATTGGTGCTGCGGATCGCATCCAGCAGGGAGGTCTTGCCGTGGTCGACGTGGCCCATTACGGTGATGATCGGT
>CAMNJK010000231.1 GCA_946541435.1 uncultured Bacillota bacterium | reverse complement strand
TGGCTGCGGGGCGGACACATGGCCCAGATCAGGAAGCGGCAGGAGGCCGCCGGCATGAAACGCAGCGGCCGGGGCCTGGTGCTCCACATCGCGCCCTCCAACATGCCCACCATGTTCGCCTATTCCTGGATCACGGCTTTGCTGGCAGGAAACAGCAATGTGGTCCGGCTCTCCGGACGGGACGATCCCATCAGTGATACCATCCTGCAGGGAATCAGCAGCCTGCTGGAGCAGCCTAAGTACGAAGCGCTCAGGAAGAGCAATGCTTTCGTGAAATTCCCCAGGGGGCACAAGGCGCTGGAGGAGATCTCCGCCGCCGCATCTGCCCGGATGATCTGGGGCGGTGACCTGACCGTGCACAGCATCAGCAGCGTACCCGCGGCGGAAGGCTGCGTGGACATCGGTTTTCCGGACAAGTACTCCATCGCCCTCATCGACGGGGAAGCGGTGAAAGCTTTTACCGACGATGAACTCCGGATGCAGGCCCACCTGTTCTGCAGAGACACCTACGGGGCGGATCAGAACGCGTGCTCCAGCCCCCGCAGCGTCTTCTGGCTGGCCGGTGACGACGAGGCCAAGCAGCGCTGGTGGGACGCGGTGGCAGGGGAGGCAGAGCGCTATGAGCTGCAGCCCTGGATGGCCACGGAGAAGTTCCGCCTGCTCTGCGCCAACTACGCCCGCTGCGGCGCCGGCGCGGATCCCGGCCCGGTCCGTACCTGGACCAATCGCCTCTACGTGATTCCCTGCCCGGATGTGAAGAACTGGTACGGCCAGCCTTTGCCCGAGGGAAAACTGGGCATGTTCTACGAGTTTGACCTGGAGAGCATCCATGAACTGATGCCTCTGCTGACGGAAAAGATCCAGACGGCGGTCTGCATCGGCATGGATCCGGCCGCATTCCTTAAGACGGCGCGGAATGCCGGCGTACCGGGCATCGACCGGGCGGTCTGCGCCGGGGAAGCGCTGGAATTCGATACCATCTGGGACCGCAAGGACCTGATCGCCATGCTGTCCGCCGAAGACTGAAATGGAGTTGCAAATGTATTTTTTCGAAAAAAACGAGAGCTTTAAGAACCGGATCTTCTGCATCGACGAGGGCGGAGCATCCTATACCTACAGCCAGGTCTGGGAGATCGGCGATACCATGACGGCGAAGATGCCGGCCCGCAGCCTGGTGCTGCTGCTGGTGGCCAATGACGTGAAGAGCGTGGCCTGCTATCTTTCCCTGCTGCGGCGCAGATGCCCGGTGATCCTTATGGGAAGGAACACGGATCCCGAGCTGGTGGACCGCATGCAGAGAACCTACCAGCCGGATTTCCTGGTCAGCGGCGGCGACGTGCAGGATCTGCGAAAGAAGGAAGGCGCGCCGGCGGAGATCTTCCGGGACCTGGGACTCCTGCTTTCGACCTCCGGCAGCACTGGGGCCCAAAAGCTGGTGCGGCTCAGCTACGACAACCTGCAGGCCAACTGCGATTCCATCGTTGAATATCTGGAACTGAATGAAAACGAGCGGCCCATCACGACCCTGCCCATGGAATACACCTATGGCCTTTCTGTGATCCACAGCCATGCGGCGGTGGGAGCATCCATCATTCTGACAGACCTGTCCTTTTTCCAGCCCGGTTTCTGGGACCTGGTGGAAAAACACGGAGCCACATCTCTGGCGGGCGTTCCTTATTCCTATGAAATGCTCCACCGGCTCCGCATCGAGCGGATGGACCTGCCCACAGTCCGGACACTGACCCAGGCGGGGGGCCATCTGAAGGCGGAACTGCAGGAATCCATGTCCAAATGGGCGGAGGAGACATCACGCAGGTTTTATGTCATGTACGGTCAGACGGAAGCCACGGCGCGGATGAGCTACATCCCCTGGAAACGCTGCAGTGAGAAGATCGGCAGCATCGGCATTCCGGTGCCCGGCGGCCGCATCGAACTGGTGGACGATGACGGATCTGTAATCGAGGGCGCCGGCAGCAGCGGTGAACTGATCTATTACGGCGCCAATGTTTCCCTGGGATACGCAGTCTGCCGGGAAGACCTGGCCAAGGGGGACGAAAACCAGGGCCGCCTTAAGACCGGCGACATCGCCTACCGGGACGAAGAAGGATATTTCTATATTTCCGGCCGCAAGAAAAGATTTGTCAAGCTCTACGGCAAGCGGATGAGCCTGGACCAGATCCAGGACGACCTGCAGGAGGAATTCGATACGGCAGATATGGTCTGCACCGGCGATGACACCCACGGCGTAACTGTGTGGATGACTGCCGGGGCCGGCGCCGGGGAAGACCAGCTTTTGCAGATCTTCTGGGACAAGTGGGGGATCCGGGAGGACCATCTGAACATCCGGATCATCGACGAGATCCCGCGCAACAGCTCCGGCAAGACCATCTACGCGGCCTTGAAAACGGAAGAAGATTAACCGGCAAAGGACCGGGAAACATGTAAGATGCAATACAGGAATGATAAAAACGGCCAGCCCATTTCCATCCTGGGATATGGCTGCATGCGGTTCACGAAGAAAGGCCGATCCATCGATCTGGACAAGGCCCAGCAGGAGCTGATGGAAGCCTACCGGCAGGGCGTCAACTATTTCGATACCGCTTATATCTACCCGGGAAGCGAAGCGGCGCTGGGGGAGATCTTTGAGCGCACCGGCATCCGGGACAAGATCAATCTGGCCACCAAACTGCCCCATTACCTGGTGACGGGGGCGGGCGGTCTGGAACGGATCTTTCAGGAGGAACTGCGCCGGCTCCGGACGGATCGGATCGACTATTACCTGATCCATTTCATGACGGACATTTCCCAGTGGGA
>CAMNJK010000230.1 GCA_946541435.1 uncultured Bacillota bacterium | reverse complement strand
AGGTTCAGGGAAACGCCCCCGATCTCATCCAGGAAGAGGGTCCCGCCCCGGGCCGCCTCGAAGTGGCCGATCCGCCGCTTGTCCGCGCCGGTGAATGCCCCCTTCTCATGTCCGAACAGCTCGGATTCCAGGATGGACTCGGAGATGCTCTGACAGTTCAGTTCCATGAAGTTGCCCTCGGCCCGGCTGCTCTCTCCGTGGATATAGGAGGCCAGCACTTCCTTGCCCACGCCGGATTCTCCCAGGATCAGGATGTTGGCGTCGCTCTCCGACGCTCTGGCCGCCAGCTTCATCATCTGATTGAAGCTGTCATTCCTGCTCTCCAGCATCTGGTCACCGGACATCTTCTCCTTCAGGAACTTGTTGGTCCGGTTGATGCTCCGGAGGGTCCCGATCTTCTGAAGCTCGATCAGAAGCTGCTCCGGGTCATTGCCCTTGGTAACGTAGGTGAATGCTCCCGCCTTCATGGTCTCCACCGCCTGATCGATGGTGCCGTAAGCGGTGAGAACGATCACTTCCGTATCGTAATCCCTGCGGCGGATCTCCCGCAGCAGTTCGTAGCCGTCCATGACCGGCATCTTCAGATCTGTGATCACCACGTCAAAAGCGGCCTTCTCCATGATCTTCAGGGCCTCTCTGCCGTTGCCGGCAGTCTCTACGGTGTATTCCTTCGCCGTAAGGATCATTTTCAGCACATCGCAGTAACTTGGTTCATCATCAACGACCAGGATATTCATGTTTTCTCTGATCATCGAACTTCCTCCTTTTCTGTCGGGCCTTCCGGGTCCGTCTATGCAAAAGCTGGTCAGCCTCGTCTGATATTCCTGATAAGATTTTCTGTCGTATGGCGGATGGGCAGTTTCACCCGGAAGGATGTGCCCAGACCTACCCGGCTGGTCACATCGATCTCGCCGCCCAGTTTCTCCACTTCATTATACACGATGTACAGGCCCAGACCAGTGCCCATACTTCCCTTGGTGGTATAGAAGGGATTATAGATCTCCTCCAGGTTCTCAGGCGGGATACCCACACCGGTGTCAGAAACTGTCATGACAAATTCTTTTTTGTCCGCGGTCAGAACGATGGTCAGGGTGCCGGCCTGCTCCTTCTCCCACATGGCATCCAGGGCATTGTTCATCAGATTGATCAGGATCATATCGAAGCTTTCCCGGACAATGCTGGTCCGGATGGGTTCGCTGCAGATCAGATCCAGCTGAACATTCTTTGATTTGAAGGAACTTTCGTTGAGTTCCATGATGCTTGAGACATGCTCGCCCACATCGATCTCCTCCTCCAGTCCGGAAGACGCCCGGGAGAAGTCCAGAAGATTGTTGATGATGCCGCCGGAAGTCTCCACCGCTTCCTCGATGGCCGCGATGGCTTTGGCCCGGAGCTCTTCATCGTCCATGGTCTTGAGGACATAGCAGTAATTCCGGATGATCCCCAATGGATTCCGGATCTCATGGGCCACGCCGGCAGCCAGCTGACCGATGGCGATCATCTTATTGTCCTGGAGCATCTGTCGTTTCGTCATACGCTCCTGGGTGACATCGATGGCCATGAAGAGCAGCTGCTCCACATATCCCCTGGCGTTTTCCACCGGGAAAATATCGATGACGAAGATCCTGTTTCCGGCGTCTTCTTCCGTGCGCTCATCCTGGGCGCCGGATGCCCCGCTCTCCACCATGTGACGAATGCGCTGCTTTCCTTCTTCGCTCAGGTCCAGCACATCCCAGATCCTGTGGTGGATGGCGCCGATCCCCGCGTATTCGATGAATGCCTGATTCATATCTGTGATGACGCCGGTGGGCGTCAGCTCCGCCAGATAATGGCCAACACCGTGAAAAGTGGTCTGCATCTCATTCCGGCTGGCGGTGATCTGGTCCATTCGGGTATTCAGCTCACGATACATGTTCCTGTTGGTCAGGTAATAGACGAAGAACGCGATCATGACCGCCAGCAGTATGATCAGGACCGGCAGATAGGCAGTCGTACTGCTGCGTTTCATATACACCGGACCATTTCCGTCCATCCACTCCACAGAAGCTTCATAACTTAAATTATGTCTATCAACGCCCTGGGCGCACTGCGACAGTATGTTATAGAGATTGATGTGCGCCGGGTCGACGATAATACAGGCATTGCAGGTGTACAGGGACTTTTCTTTTCTGTGGTATTTGCTTTCCAGGCCTTTTTCCCGCAGGGCGGCGCTGATGCTGCCGCTGTCACCGATGATCCCGTCTGCGCCTTTTTTCTTAGCCACCTTCACTGCTGCTTCTGCTGATGAAACATTGATAAAATCCAGCTTCATGTCACGATATGAAAGCTGTCTCTGCTTACGGACTGAGATCCGGTCCTCCATCAGTGTTACCCTCAGCGGCGCCTTCAGAGATGCTCCCTCCCGCACGAACAGATTTCCTTCGACCTGAAACAGGGGGGCGATGTATCTGGAATCCTCCAGGTTTTGCCTGACTTCCGGTGTGACCACCACCAGCCTGCATTCTCCTTCCTCCGGATCCTCTGTTACGAAGACGGGGCTCAGGCCTGCCGGTTCCAGGACTTTCCCCAGGTACTCCGGAAGATACCCTTCCTCTCCGTCTCCCAGCAGATACTGAAGATCTTCCTCCACATAAATGCGGATCTGGTCATGCTTGGAGAGATATTCCCGGTCTGAGCCGGAGAACTCAAAATTGTACTGCTGTACCGGCTGTATATTATAATTCTGGTCCCGCACCACAATAGCGCTCAGGAAGAGGATCAGCAGGATGATGCAGAGAAGGATCAGTCGCTCCTGGGTCTCTTTACGCATTCTGATCACCTCTCTT
>CAMNJK010000229.1 GCA_946541435.1 uncultured Bacillota bacterium | reverse complement strand
CAGGGACTTCAGCATCCTACTCAGGGCTGACTGGGCGATATTGACTTCCTTTGCCACCCTGGAGATGTTCTCCAGCTCTGCGATTCGTTTGAAGTATCTCAGTTTGTCCAGTTCCATGTTTTTTCCTTTCAGGCATGGGGCATTGGTTTTACGGGCGCAGGAGATCCCCTCAGAGTATCTTGCGCATCCGCACGCATTCGAAGGGTCCGCTCATATAATGGCCGGCGGAGGTCATCTCATACCCGTATTTTTCATAGAAGCCGATGGCGGTGATGCGGGAATCCACAAGGATCTCTTCATAGCCGCAGTCCCGGATCCATGCCTCCGCTTCCCGGAGGAGCCTGGCCCCGCAGCCCTGGCCCCGGCGATCCGGCAGGACCACCACCCGGCCCAGAAAAACGCGCCGCCCATCCGCTTCAAAGAATCTGCATGTGGCAATGGGATATCCATCGTCCAGCAGAACGATATACCTTGTTCCGTCCCCGTCATGTTCGTCGAATTCTTCCCGCAGCGAGATATGATACTGCCGGTTCATCCCTTCGATCCGGACCGCGTAGGCGCCGGCCCGCTGCCATTCCTCCTCCGCGCGAAGGACTTCGATCCTGCTGGTCTCTGTGTGCGTTTCCATCTGTTTCATTTCCTTCCCCACTATACCGTCCCTCCTGCTATAGTTTACTCAAATCAACAGCTGATTTCAATTGTCCGGAGACGGAAGACTGTTGGTTTTTTCGCGCTTTTCGGATATAATAGTCGGACAGAGAAACACACGTAGAAAGGAGCGCAGCCATGGCAGTATATAGATGCAGTATCTGCGGTTATCTGTTTGATGAAACCGCCCAGGGAAAGAGTTTTGAGACGCTGACAGAGTGTCCCGTATGCAAGCAGCCAAAGGATAAATTCGAACTGGTGGATCAGGGAGGTCCGGCAGCGGCGCCCGCGCCAGCCTTTGCGGGAGAGCTGGCCTATGATCCGGCATTCGTCCGTCACGATCCGGCCTGCCGCTACATGGAGGAGATCCATGAGATGGCGGTCACCGGCAAAAAGATCGATGCCGCCATGGGGATCCTGACCCCCAAACCGTCCTGGGATGACATCCTCTTCATGGGCGCGCAGCTGAATCCCGCGCCCCTGAATGACAACGATCCCGTGGACACCCGTGTGGTCATCGGCAAACACGCGAAGAAGCCCATGGTCATCGAGAGCCCCGTCTACATCTCTCATATGTCCTTCGGGGCCCTGTCCGCTGAGATCAAGACCGCCCTGGCCAAGGGCAGCGCCATGGCCAAAACCGCCATGTGCAGCGGCGAAGGCGGGATCCTCCCCGAGGAAAAAGCCAACGCCTATAAATACATCTTCGAATATATCCCCAACAAATACAGCGTGACGGCGGAGAACCTGAAGTCTTCCGACGCCATCGAGATCAAGATCGGCCAGGGGACCAAGCCCGGCATGGGCGGCCACCTGCCCGGCGAGAAGGTGACCCCGGAGATCGCCAAGCTCCGGAACAAAAATCCGGGCGAAGAGGTCCAGAGCCCCAGCAAATTCCCGGAGATCAACAGCAAGGAGGATCTGAAGAAGATGGTCTCCATGCTCCGGGAGTATTCCGAAGGCAGACCCATCGGCATCAAGATCGCCGCAGGGCGCATCGAGGCGGACCTGGAGCACTGTGTTTACGCGGAGCCCGATTTCATCACCATCGACGGCCGCGGCGGCGCCACCGGTTCCAGCCCGCTCATGCTCCGGGAGAACACCTCCGTGCCTACCATCTATGCCCTGGCCCGGGCCAGAAAGTATCTTGACAGCGTCGGATCGGACATTTCCCTGGTGATCACCGGCGGCCTCAGGGTCTCCGCGGACTTCGCCAAGGCCCTTGCCATGGGCGCTGACGCAGTCGCCATTGCCAGCGCCGCCCTGATCGCGGCCGCCTGCCAGCAGTACCGCATCTGCGGATCCGGAAACTGCCCGGTGGGCATCGCCACCCAGGATCCGGAGCTCCGTTCCCGCCTGAAGGTGGACGCCGCAGCCCAGCGGGTGGCCAATTTCCTGGCGGTCTCCAGGGAAGAGATCGAGATGTTCTGCAGGACCACCGGCCGCAGATCCATTCAGGATCTGGACGTCAGCGATCTGATCACCCTGGACGAAGACATCGCGAAGTATACGGCCATCCCCCATGCAGGGGCGGCCTTCGGAGCTGCTGCTTTTGATGGTGCTCCCTCGGATGCTCCCGCAAAGGCTGGTCAGGGCGCCGGTTCAATGGGCACTGCAGCCACGGGCGCCGCGGGCTTAGGCGCCGGAACCACGGGCGCCGGAGATGCTCCCGCCGCGCCAACTGCGAAAAAATATCGCTGCAAGATCTGCAAGGCGGAATTTGAGGCGGCGGAAGGCGAAGAAGCTGTCTGCCCACTCTGCAAGGCCACCGGGGATGATCTGGAGGAGATCTGATTCAGGGGGAGGCGTGGATTGTAGTTTTTCACTCTGCTGAACAAAATCTGCACCGGCGACCTTATGGACTGGGCAAATATGCCCCGAAAACTCCCTTTGGGGCAGTTTTCTCCAGTCTGGATCCTGTCAGATTGTAGATTCATTCGCAAGAAAAAAAGACCTGCATCATATCCTGAGATATGGTGCAGATCTCTTATTTTTTAAACTTATAACTTCAATCCGCCGGTTCAGATCCCCGATTGGCAGAAGCTTTTGCCCGAAATAAGGGCCGTTCCCCGTCATTCACACGGGTGGTGATGCAGATTCTCAAAATCCAATAGGGAAACTACAACCGGCCCCTGCTGTATCGTCCTGCGGTCAGGCTTCCTGCCGTTCTCTATCCGATCTTGCTGAAG
>CAMNJK010000228.1 GCA_946541435.1 uncultured Bacillota bacterium | reverse complement strand
CGGGTAATATGCTCCGCCAGGGCTTTTTCGCAGTGAAGGACAGGAATATTGATTTTCAGCGGCTTCAGGAAACGGATAAGCTCTTCCTTTTCTCCGTACCAGTCGGGGTAGATCATCAGCTCAAAGCCGTCACAGTTTAATTTGGGGCAGAATTCCTTCAGGAGGCGGTAATCCCGCCCGTTGGGGCGCCCGATCAGGGCGCCGGTGGAACAAAGGATTTTATTCATATCTTTCCTCTAAAAATGCCGGGTACCGTGCGGTACCCGGCATTGGATTGATGGTTTGATTACTCGAAGAACTCTTCGCCCTCTTCCAGCCCAGCGGCTTCTTCGGCAGCGGCTTCTTCCGCCGTCTGGAAGTACGCCAGCAGGATCGCCTGCGTCCAGGTGACGCGCTTGGTGATGTCGTAGTTCTGCAGGACGGGGGTCCAGAAGTCGAAGTAGATGTTGGTGTATACCGGGATGGCCGGCAGCACTTCGTTGTACCGCTTCTGGAACTGGATCCACTTGCTCACGTAGGCGTAGGAGTCTCCGGGCTCGGTCTGCCGCATATCCACGGCCAGTTCCCACAGCTTCTCGTCGTCGGAGTAGGTGTTGTTCCAGATCATGTGATTCGGGGTGGGATCCGCGCTGTAGGTGATGGACGGATCCACGATGACATGGAAGTTGGTGGCCAGGTAAATCATGTCGGTGGTCCGCTCCTGCTCACGGTAATAGTAGCGCAGCAGGCTTTCCATGGGTTCGGGCACGAAGGTAACCTTGATACCGACCTTCGCCAGATTGTCGGCGAACATGCCTTCTTCCTGCATGAACTCCGCCATCCGGTTCCCCTGGGGATACATGATGGACAGATCCAGCACTTCCAGCTTGTCGTTGATCATCTTGGCACGGATATCGCCCTTTTCGGCGTCATACGCTTCGCCGTTCTGGTTCAGCGTCCAGCCGGCCTTGTCCAGCAGCTTGTTGGCTTCGTCCAGATCCACGGTGTAGTGAACCAGCAGATGGTTGCCTTCCTCGTCCACCCACTGATGACGCAGGAAGTCCCAGGCAGCCTTCAGCTCTTCCAGCTCTTCCTCGGTCTCATACCACATATGGGACTTCTTCTTCTTGGCGCGGTCTTCCTCGGTCTTCTCGTCGATCTTCGTTCCCAGGGCGTCGATGGAGGGCAGCTGGTTTACCGGATAGGGGGCAAAGCCTTCCAGGATCTGGTATTCCCACTGTTCCAGACCGTAGTATCCGTCGGTGTTCCAGGTGAAGTTTCCGCAGTACTTCTGTCCCAGGGTATCCCGGTCCATGCACCAGGCCATGGCCTGACGGACGGCCATATCGTTCACGGCAGGCCGCTCATAGCTGTAGGTCAGGAAAGCCATGCCGATACGGGGATAGTTCTTGTAAACGGCGCCGGTGGTCTGGCATTCCTGGATGGCATCCGCCAGGGTAACCTTGTTGATCAGATGGACATTGCCTTCCCGCAGGTCTTTGGCCATGTCCTCGTTCTTTTCTTCCTTCAGCTGGATCTTCTCGATGGTGGGCTTCACCAGATAGATGGGCTGATCGTTGGCGTCCTTGATTTCGTTTCCGAACTCATCCACTTCCGCCGCGGCGTTGCCGTGAGCAATGGCCTTGTCCAGCACGGGGTTTCCGCCCTCTTCGCTTCCGGGCAGATTGTTCTGCATCCAGGCGCCCTTGAAATACTCGTTGATTTCAAAGTGGCCGATATGGGTCTCGGGATCCCAGGAGGTCAGGATGTACGGGCCGGAGACAACGGAAGGATGGGTGTTGTAGCCGGTTTCGGGATCCAGGATGGTCTTCTTCAGCAGCTCCGCGGTATACACGGGGGTGGGATCGTTCTCGTTCTCGTTCACGATCTTGATGCCGATGGGATCTCCGGTTTCGGGATCCACATAGCCGGATACCACCTTGCAGCCGGGGGCGATGACGCTGATGGGATAAGGAACCGTCATCATCAGACCGACTTCGAAGAAGTACGGCAGGAACTCGCTGTTCAGCCAGAAGCGGATCTGATAGTCGCTCAGCACGGTGACGCCGGACAGGTAATCGATATCGCTGTGCTCCCGGTCGTTCTCGTCAAAGTACAGGGGCTCGCCGGCGATGATCTTCCTGCGGGTGGCGATATAGCGGTCCGCGCCCATGAGATGGTCGGCCCGGTAGATCTTGCCGCCGATGTCCTCGATTTCGGGGCTCATCATCAGCAGGATGGAGAAGGCGTAATCCCAGGCGGTAATCGGCGTTCCGTCAGAATAGAACAGATTGTCCGCGATGGACATGGTGTACTCCCGGTTGCCCTCTTCGTCTTCCACCGCCACAACTTCGCGGACGACGCTGGGGTCAAACACGTAGGTGCCCTGGTTCTGGTCCCAGTTCACCAGGTTGTATCCATGGATCAGCGCCCGGACGTCGATGTCCGAGGTGTTGTTGCCGAACATCTCGGTGAAGAAGTCACCGTTGGTGATGGTCGGATGGCCGACGATCAGCTCGTCCGGGATTTCCGGCTCGTCCAGCACGCTGGGGAGGCGTTCTTCGGACAGGTCCTCCGCCAGAGCGGCCGGCAGGCAGCCCAGCAGCAGTGCAACGCACAGAACCACGCTCAGGATTCTCTTCAGCTTGTTCACCATGATCAGACCTTTCTATCTATTCTTCCTGTTCTGTTTCATCTCTGCTCCGTTCGGCTTCGTCTGCCCTCCCGGTGTCTCCGTCACCGGGAGCGCGGCCGTTTCCTTCTTAATCGAAGCAGTCGCCCACGTGGTTGATCAGCACCGGAATACCCAGCGCCGTGTCATATTCCTCAAAGACATAAGTAGGCGGTCCGAAGGTCGGGGGCTTGGGCTTGTCCGG
>CAMNJK010000227.1 GCA_946541435.1 uncultured Bacillota bacterium | reverse complement strand
TGACACTGCCAGCCTTTGCATTCACCTTGAAGAGCTTCTTCTGCGCGGGCTTCCCGTTTCTGCTGACGGACAGGAGCTGGTAGGTCAGCCTGCCTTTGGCATCCTGCACGCCCAGAACCCTGGCGGCCGGAATGGTCAGGGCCTTCTTCTTCACCGCGGACCGCTTCACTGCCACCGACCCGCCTGTACAGGAAATGACATTCTCCTGTGTCCCTTCGGACACATTGACCACTGCCGTTTTGCGGATCTTCCGGAGCCCCTTGGGGGAGTAGATGCTCATGCAGACACGCACTTTGGTCCGGCCGGGCGCCATGGCATGCAGGGTGCCGTACTGATTGGTCTCGGCAACCTTCTCGTTCACGGACTTCCACTCGAGCTCGTCGACAAGCGCGTTTGACGGCGCGGGCGCGTACCGGATCTGGGCGTACTCACCGACGCTGAGGTTAAAGACCTGGTTCTCCAGGGTCAGATCCTCCGCCCAGGAGACCTTGTCCTTCTGGACGTGCAGCGTGAAGGTCCTGGTCTCACCGTATTTCAGGCTGCCGGTAAGGGTGACCGTTCCGTACCCCACGGCCGTGACCTGCCCATTGTTGTCCACCGTGGCGATGGACTCGTCCGAAGATGTCCAGGTCACCTCCTGATCCTGCGCGTCCTCAGGAACGACGGTGTACTGAATCTGATAAGTAGAATCGAAATCACCCGGGACTTTGATATCTTCACTCATGGGCATCAGGATATCCTTGCCATGGGTCACCTGATCGTCCGGCAGGAAGGCTGCATAGATGGTCTGATCGTCATTCACTGTCACAGCAAATTCGATGTCCTCTCCATCTGCGGTCTTCCATCCCATGAAGGTATGTCCCTCCTTCCGGGGCTTCCCCTCCGGAAAATCGATGAAGCCTCCGTCTGCCACGAACTTTGTGGCGTAGACCTCATCCCCGTTCATATAGGTGATCCTGTGGGAGAGCTTGTCCACCTGGGAGAAGTTCTGATCCAGCCATGCGGCCCGCCGCTTGATCCAGGATTTGAGAACAGCAACATCATCGGCATAGGTGTTGTCCTTGTATTTCCTGCCTCTGTACGCCACCGGATTCACTTTGCGATCCGCCTTGGCGGAACGCTTTGTCTCCTGGTAATACTGGTCGATGACGCCGCCATCCGCGGCCATCTCTTCCATGGCTGCTTTCACCTGGGGCCAGTCAGCGTGGACCTGCTCCACGAATCCACCTTTTTCTCTGTCGCGCAGCATGGCTTTGACCCAGTCGTGATCGCCCTGAAATCCCTTTACCGTCCCGCCGTTATCCCAGGCAAAATCAAAATCCCAGAGCGGTCCCCAGTACAGCTTATCGGAGCCGCGCTTCTTATAAATATAGGTGCTGCCGGTGCCGTAGCCGTCTCCGTTCATGCAGGCCTGATCCACCAGCCAGTATTTGGCCGCGGACTCCAGGTCCATCAGGTCTCTGTAATGCTGCCCCTTGGCATTGGTGAAATCCGCGCCGTGCAGGGCATCTTCCACGTCCTGGATGTAGCCCAGGATATACTGTTTCTGCGCCGCGTTCTCATAACCACCGTCCGCCGGATCGAAGGAAGGCGTATCCACCGCCCAGCACTGCTTATATCTGGTGAAGAAAAGATTCGGTGAATCCGGTTCTGTCTGGACCCCGTTCTGGACCAGATACCCGCCGGTGATCTCCGGCTCCTCCGTATCCTTCGCGGTCAGCTCATCGATGTTCAGCCGGTTCTTATCCACCCGGACATTCTCGGAAAAATAATAGCTCCCCAGATACTTGCCGTTCATCACCAGGTCCACCGGAACGCCCCGGGGTGTAAATTCAAAACCCAGCTTATCGCCCAGCCATCCGGAGATCCGGTCCCGCAGCAGGGACGGGTCATAGGCGTTGGCCACCAGGACCCAGTGCTTGTTCTTCCCCAGGCCGAACAGGTCCGCCTTGCTGTCCAGTTTGATCTTGTAGGGTTTCTTCTTAGCCGTCCACGTGGTGTTGCCCCGGCCCCGGATGTCCATGGCCAGCCCATCCACGCTTTCGCAGGCGGCATCCGGCATATCGACATAGTGGAATCCCTCCGGCACCTGGATCGACAGGGTTCCGTAGCAGTGCACGCTGTGGTCTTCGCTCTCGTTCATTGCCTTGATGGTTCCCCGGGACTCGTCGATGTCCAGGGTCACCACCGGAATCCCGTAGTTCACGATGGGCGCCTTCACGTTGGTTGCCGGGGTCGGCTCATTCTCAGTGGCAGCCGGGGTCTCTGCCTCGGTTGCTGCCGGCGCCTCCATCTCGGTTGCTGCCGGCGCGTCGATTTCAGTCGCTGCCGGCGGCTCTGCCTCGGCCGCCTCGTTTGCTGCCCGGTCCGCTTCCGCTGCAAAGGCTGGCCCGGTCATGCACGCGATGGCGCAGATCATCAGCCCCAGCAGCACCAGCTTGTTTCTGTATTTCTGTGCTATGCTCTTCCTTCTCTTCATTCTTATCCCCCGTTCTTATTCCCGTTGATACAATCATGCTCGTTTGTCTGGATAAGATACCCCGCTGTCTGGATGAATCCTACACTGTCTGGATGGATCCTGCTCTGTCTGGACAGGAAACCTTCCGCTTCACTGCCGGACTGCTTCACCATCAGACTGCTTCCTGTATTATTGTATACTGACTGCGTTACCCTGTCCAGCGGCTCCGATGTTCGTTTCCGATCGGCTGAACAGGAACGCGCTGGCGAGCGTTCAGCTAGTCTTACCAGGCACCCGGACAGCTTTGTTGAGCGTTCAGATAGTCGTACCCGGTTACCCGGACAGCTTTGCGTGCCACGAAATTGAGTTTTTCCGTCAGATTGTCCCTGCACAGACATTCTGACGGAAAAATGGGTTTTCGTGACACTTTTCCCAGAGATCGTTGTCT
>CAMNJK010000226.1 GCA_946541435.1 uncultured Bacillota bacterium | reverse complement strand
TCCTCTCTGGAGCAGATCATCGCAGACTGCGAGGCAGCAGGAAAGAACTTCTATATGGAAATCAACTCCGGCTGGTATCAGACCGCATTCTTCTTTGCCACCGGCGCGGAACTGACCTATGAAACCGATGACAGCGGCGCTTTCACAGCCTGCAATGCAAGCTATGCATCCGAAGAAGGCCTGCAGGCTCTGAAGAAGATGATCGAGCTGAAAGCTTCTTCTGCTTTCCAGAACGGCTCTTCTGTAGGCGAAGCGACCAACTGTGCAGCCATCGTGGACGGTACCTGGGATGCAGAGGCAGCCAAGGATCTGTTCGGCGACAACTATGCCTGCGCGAAGCTCCCGACCTTCACCGCAGCCAACGGCGAGACCTATCAGATGAGCGGCTTCGGCGGATTCAAGCTTCTGGGCGTGAAACCGCAGGAAGACGAAGATAAACTGGTTGCCTGCGACGCACTGGCAGCGTTCCTTTCCAGCGGCGATGTACAGCTGGCCCGTTTTGAGGCAGTCGGCTGGGGTCCCTCCAATCTGGAAGCACAGCAGAGTGATGCCGTTAAGGCTGACGAGGCTCTTTCCGCTCTGGCAGAGCAGCTTGCATTCACCATTCCGCAGGGACAGTATCCGGGAGACTACTGGTCACTGGCTACCTCTCTGGGCGATTCCATCCTCAGCAAAGAGATCACACCGGACACCAGCGATGATGATCTGATGGCTACCCTTCAGAAATTCCAGGATACCTGCGAAGGGTATGTAGGATAACAACACGGGACGGAAGTTCCTGAGAAAATGTCATTGCTCCCGGCGGCATGTCGGGTTTGAACGAACCAATTCCGGGCCGTCAGAGCAGCAGCTCTGGCGGCCCGAAATTGATAAGGGGACAATTTTCTTGTACACGTGTTTGCAGGGGAAGGGAGCATCATCGGAATGAAAATTTTGAAATCAATCGGATCCGTCTTTCATACCATCGGATCCACATTTGTAAAAGGAGACGCCAGGACAAAGCTCTCCTATATCTTGTTCGGTATCGGACCGCTGCTTCGCGGCCAGACCGTGACAGGCCTTGCGTATCTGGCCTGTGAAGTCCTGTTTATAGTGTATATGGTTCTTTTCGGCGGGAAATATATCAGCAAATTCAGCACGCTGGGAACCGTGGAAACCACGAAGGTCCGCCGTGTCACAACGTACGGGGACAACAGTTTCCTGATCCTGTTGTTCAGTCTTCTGACCATCATCCTGATCCTTCTGTTCGTGGTGGTCTGGTATATGAATATCTGCGAAAACAAGAAGGAAGAGGAGCTCCTGAAGAACGGAAAAGCCCTCCCCACCAACAAGCAGGTCCTGGGATCCTTCCTGGATGCCAATTTCGACAAAACCCTGCTGACGATCCCGGTGCTGGGCATTTTCGTGTTCACGGTGCTGCCGATCCTGTTCATGATCTGCATCGCCTTTACCAATTATGACAAGACCCACACGCCGCCCAGCAAGCTGTTCACCTGGGTCGGCCTGCAAAACTTCAGGGAGCTGTTCGGTATCGGGGGAGGGTCGGAGTTTTCTTCCACCTTCCTGCAGGTCCTCTTATGGACCCTGGCCTGGGCCTTCTTTGCCACCTTCCTGGATTATTTCCTGGGAATGGCCGTGGCTATCCTGATCAACAAAAAAGGCATCAAATTCAAAAAGCTGTGGAGGACCATCCTGGTCGTCACCATCGCGGTGCCCCAGTTCGTGTCTTTGCTGTATGTCATGAAGATGTTTGCCAATGACGGCCTGATCAACGGCTATCTGATGAAATGGGGGTGGATCAAGAGTCCGATTCCCTTCTGGACCAATCCGACCCTGGCTCAGATCACCATCATCGTGGTCAATATCTGGATCGGTATTCCCTATATGATGCTGATCGCAACCGGTCTTCTGATGAACATTCCCGAGGAGCTCTATGAGAGCGCCCGGATCGACGGCGCGTCATCCTTCCAGATGTTCAAGAGCATCACCCTGCCGTATATGCTGTTCGTCACGGGACCCTTCCTGCTGACGCAGTTCACGGGCAACCTCAACAACTTCAACGTCATCTATCTGCTGACCCAGGGAAAACCACAGTCCATGTCTCTCTCCAACAATGCCGGGCGGACGGACCTGCTGGTCACCTGGCTGTACAAGATGACCATCAACGACAGCAACTACAAGATGGCGGCCGTCATCGGCATCATGGTGTTCATCGTGACCGCCGTGATCTCCCTCGTAGTGTACAACATGCTGCCGTCGGTCAAGGATGAAGGGGGGTTCCAATAATGAAACAGGATACAGCTTCCATGAAAAGAAAACAACGGATCGGGAATGCCATCACCTATGTCGTTCTGATCCTGATCAGCATCATCTGGCTCTTCCCCTTCTTCGGGCTTCTGATGCAGAGCTTCCGGTCCTACGATCCGGCGGTGGAGTACGGCGGCATGGTGGATTACATCATCCCCAAGACCTTCTCCCTGGACAATTATAAGTTCCTGTTCTCCGGACAGACCAATTTCCTGCGGTGGTATGGCAATACCCTGATCATCGCGATCAGTGTGTCGATCCTGCAGACAATCATCATTCTGTGCGTAAGCTACGCGCTGTCAAGAATGCGTTTCAGAGGAAGAACCTTCCTGATGCGTTTCTGGCTGATTCTGGGCATGTTCCCCGGATTTCTGACCATGATCTGTCTGTACTTCCTGCTGAGCAACATGGGCCTGACCCAGAGCGGCGCGGTTCCGGGGTTGATCCTGGTGTCGGTGGCTAGCTCCGGCATGGGCTACTATGTCTGCAAGGGCTATTTCGATACCCTGCCCATCGCGCTGGACGAGGCCGCCCGGATCGACGGAGCCTCCCGGGCGCGGATCTTCTTCATCATGACGATCCCGCTCAGCAAGCCGATCATCATCTAC
>CAMNJK010000225.1 GCA_946541435.1 uncultured Bacillota bacterium | reverse complement strand
TCTTCCTCCAGCCGGTATTTATATCTGCAGGGATGGGCGCAGGCGCCCCGGTTGGCATCCCTTCCGGTCATGAAATTGCTCAGGAGGCACCTTCCCGAATAGGAAATGCACATGGCGCCGTGGGCAAATGCCTCCAGCTCCATTTCCGCCGGGATCTTTTCCCGGATCTGACGGATCTCCTTCAGAGACAGTTCCCTGGCCATCACCAGCCTTTTCACCCCCACCTGATGCCAGAATGCCGCAGACAGATAGTTGGTGGTGTTGGCCTGGGTCGACAGGTGGAGCTCCGCCCGGGGAAACCGGTCACGGATCAGCAGGATCACGGCGGGATCGGAAACGATGAACGCATCGATGGGGATTCCTTCGAGACTGCTGAGATACTCCTTCAGCGGCTCCAGATCTTCGTTGTGGGCATAGATGTTCAGGGTCATATGGCAGCGGACGCCGCGTTCATGGGCGTAGGCCACCCCCTGGCGGATCTCATCCACGGTCATGCCGCCGGCGCCCGCCCGCAGGCTGAATGCTGTGCCGCCGAAATAGACCGCGTCCGCCCCGTAGGCAACAGCGATCTTCAGCTTCTCCAGATCCCCCGCCGGAGCCAGCAGTTCGATTTTATTTGTTTGTTCTTCAGCATTCTTCATCCTGATTCCGGTCCTTTCCTGTCTCTTCCTGGTATGCTGTCCGGTCTATGCGGCTGATGGAGATCCCGTCTCCCACCGTCAGAATGCAGGTGTCCGCATAGGGCAGTTCTTTGAGGAACTGCAGAAAATCACGCATATTACGGATACTGGTACGGTGCTTGTGGGCTGCCTCCTCCGGCCTGGTGGCCGTTAGTCCCCGCATCAGCACATTGTCGCAGATGATGAGACCGTCATCGGCGCACAGAGGCGCGCACAGGTCCCAGAATTCACGGTAATGGCTCTTGGATGCGTCGATGAAGATAAAATCGAACCCTTCCGCTGCGGTATCCGTGCTAAGGGCCAGCTTTTGCAGGACTTCGGATGCCTCTCCGAAGAGAACATCCACCTGTCCGTCATGTCCCAGCTGGCGCACATTGGAGACCGCGGTCCGGAAATAGTCCGGATCCCGTTCGATGGTGGTGATATGCGCGCCGCAGGTCTCGGCAAAAAAGCATGCGGAATAGCCGATCGCTGTCCCGATCTCCAGGATCCGCGCCGGCTTCTGCAGGGCAAGGATAATACGAAGAAGCTCCTCAGTGTCCTTCAGGATGATGGGTACGTACCGCTCTTCCGCGAAGGCACGGAGCTCCTTCAGATCTTCCGTCTGCTCCTGGTAAAATGCGTCGATATATGTTGAAATGATGTCATTAACGATATTGTTCATATGTTCCGGCGGTTACTGCGCCAGATCCTCCTCCGACCATGGATGCTCGCTGATGTTCTTCTCGTGCTCCGCTTCTGTGGATGCGTAATAGACCGTGCCGTCCGGGCCGGCGAAGAAGAACAGATAGTCATTTTGCTCGTAATTCAGGACAGAATCCATCGCGCTGCCAATCACCTGGCAGATGGGTCCCGGCGGAAGGCCCGCGAATTTCCGGGTGTTATAGGGATTTTCGCTGGAAAGCTGGCTGACCTTCAGATCCACCCGGTCTTCCTGGAAGATATAGCACACGGTAACATCGCTGCCCAGAGACATGCCGTTCTTCAGGCGATTCATGAACACGCCCGCGACACCCGCCTGATCGGCTGCGGTAGCCTCCTTGGTGACGATGGATGTGAGGGTGAGGAATTCATGCACCGTACGGCCTGAAGCGGCGATCTGGTCCTGCCGTTCGGTCAGAGCCGCGTCCATCTGATCCAGACACATCTCGGTCAGGCCTTTGACGGTGGCATTGTCCGGTGTCAGTATATAGGTATCCGCGTACAGATATCCTTCCAGCGGGTACATGACGTCATCCGCCAGGATCTCATCCGTCAGGAACCAGTACCGGTCGATCAGCTCTCTCAGATAGCTCTCGTCGGACCAGGTCTTCAGGATCTTTTTCTTTGAGATCCCCAGTTCGTCGGACATGAGATCCGCCACCTGCTCCAGCCTTGCGCCGTCCGGCACTTCAAAGGACTGCTTGGACAGGTAATCGAAATCTCCGGTATTGATCACACCCATGATCTCAGGGAATGTCATGGACGGACTGAGAATGTAGGTGTTGGCCTGCAGTGAATCGTATCCGCCGATCTTGGCGTTGATTTTCGCCGCGGTCCTGTTCTTCACAAGTCCGTTCTCATCCAGCAGATCGACGATATAAGAGGCGCCGCTGCCGGATGGGATCTCCACACTGACTTCCTCTTCACTTCCCGGGCTGACCGCGCCCAGTCCGCTCAGATACATAAAAGCTCCGCCGGTCAGAACAACCACGATCAGCAGCAGAATGATGACGACGACCTTGATCCTGGATCCTTTTTTGCGTGGGTTTGCCATTTCCTTACCTGCCTTTGCCATCTCATTGTTCCCCTGCCGGGTCGATCCGTTCTACAGGGGGCGCTTCAACTATACAAAAAGGAACGACAGATCGTTCCTTTTTTAAGAATTCCTATTTGGATCTGCCCAGGTATTCACCGGACCTCGTATCGATCTGGATCCGTTCGCCCTCTTCGATGAAGATGGGGACCTGGATCACTGCGCCGGTTTCCACGGTGGCAGCTTTTGTAACGTTTGTCGCGGTATCACCCTTCACGCCGGGCTCCGTTTCTGTGACCACAAGGTCGACAAAGTTCGGCGCGTCCACCTGGAAGGCGTTGCCCTGATAGAACTTGATGGTCGCTTCATCGTTCTCTCTCAGGTACTTCATGGCTTCTTCCACCTGGTCATAGGCCAGAGGGATCTGATCGTAGGTCTCCGGATCCATGAAGTAGTAGAGCTCACCATCGTTGTACAGGTACTGCATGGACTTGGTCTCGATGTG
>CAMNJK010000224.1 GCA_946541435.1 uncultured Bacillota bacterium | reverse complement strand
GGGACCTTGCCTGCAGCACCAGGCAGGCGGAGATCTCACGGCTTCGGATCGTAGCAACCAGTTTCTCCAGGTTGGGGATCTGGCCGATATTCGCTGCCTCATCGATCAGGCACCGGACATGAACCGGGAGCCTTCCGCCATACACATCATCAGCTTTCTCACACAGCAGGTTGAAGAGCTGGGTGTAGATCATGGAGATCAGGAAGTTGAAGGTAGCATCCGTATCCGACATGATCAGGAACAGTGCCGTCTTCCGGTCTCCGATGGTATCCAGCTCCAGCTCATCGTAGGCTGTGATCTCTCTAAGCTCCTGAATATCAAAAACCGCCAGTCTTGCCCCGCATGAAATGAGGATGGACTTGGCGGTCTTTCCGGCTGCAAGCTTATATTTCTTATATTGCCTGACAGCGAAATGTTTTGGATTCTTTTTCTCCAGATTCTCGAACATGATATCCACGGGATTCTGGAACTCTTCATCATCCTCGCGAACCTCCATGGCGTTGATGAATTCAATCAGCGTGGCGAAATTCTGCTCCTCCACCGGCGCTTCATAGTGGATATATCCAATCAAAGCACAGTACAGCAATGTCTCTGCCTTGGTCCAGAACTCATCACCGGATTTTCCGTCGCCCTTGGTGTTGGCGATCAGTGTTGTCACGAGCTTCAGGATATCCTTCTCGCTGTGGATATAGGCGAAGGGATTGTAGTGCATGCTTTTGCTGAAGTTGATGGTGTTGAATACCTTGACCTCATACTTTCCGATCTTCTGGAGCGCATAGCCGCATTCGACCAGGATACTGCCTTTCGGGTCAGTGACAACATAGGAACTGTGCATCTGGAGAAGGTTCGGTTTCAGCCAGAACCGGGTCTTACCGGAGCCGGAGCCGCCAACGATCAGGACGTTCTTATTCCTGGCATTGGCCGGATTCTTCGGCCTGTTGCTCATCATCAGGCGTTCCGTTGCCGTCAGAATCACGTTGTTCTCGAACTTGGGATCCATGAAAGGCTCGATATCTGCGTGATTGCCCCACCGGGCAGATCCATATTCCTGGTTGTGTTTGAAATGCTTGGCGTTCTTATGGCGGAGATAAACTGCAAGATACAGAGCACCGCCGCAGACAGCACCGATGAGGAGATCCATCGGATGAAAGCTCGGAAGAGGATTTCCGAAGGCGACTCCCAGAGCACTGAAGAATGACAGCAGCTTTTTACTCGCATCCGCTCCTTCCGCCAGCCTCCAGGCCTCGCCCAGATTGGTACAGACGAGGCCGATGATCGCATAGGGGAGGACTTTGATGATGATCTTTTTCATCTTCTTCGTATTCATCGCGTTTGCTCCCTCTGCCTGTCACGGTTGATGACTCTGCCGGGCAGGGCCAGGATGGCCGTTTTGATCTTCCGGAGCTGTTCCAGGACACTCGGACGTTCCTCTCTCCTGAGAGCGATCTGGGAATACTCATTGAAGGCAGCCGTCATTGCATCTGCGTCCTTAGCCTTGAAGAAGACCAGATAATGAGGCGGATCCACAGAGGAATCCTTCCGGATCGCATAGTCGATACCGTATTTCCTGGCCACCTTCTCAAAGCCTTTCAGATCCGTCTTGGCGATGTCGATATTAGTGACGCCCTGTCCCTGGCCGATCAGTTCTTTGACTGACTGCTTGCCCTGCGTCGGGACCTCCGCTTCATGCTCCTTCTTTGCCTTTACATTCTTCCGATGGTTCAGATAGGCCCGGACTGCTGAGACTATGGTACGTGCGCTCAGCTTCGACGTGCTGATCGCCAGGTTCACAGTCCTGCTTTCCACTTCCTCCTGCATCCGTCATCACCTCCTCGTTTCGTTCTGCCCGGCTGCTTGCCACCATCAGGGCCATAATCAGCATGCCGAACATGGCCCCTCCGAAGAAGCACAGTGCCGGGATGATCCATCTCATCACAGGGCCTCCTCCTTCACTTTCTTGTGCGGCTTCAGCTCAGGCGCATCCAGCTTTTTGTCCTGCGGCTTCTCAACCTTTTCATCCGGAAGGGGAACGGCCATGATCCCACGGCCCATTCGGACAAAGACCTCCGGAGAATGGAACTTCTCCTCAAAGGTCTTCATCTGATCCGGCGTCAGGGAACCGAAATCCTCATCTGTAAGGCCGACCACCAGGAAAGAACCCGCTACAACATCGTAGATCTCGCCGTTATCGTCCCTGAGAGCTCTGTTCAGAGGCAGGCCATCAAGCTTGCCTTCTTCATTCATGACAAGTCCCACCGGTTCATCGAACGGATACACGACCTCGATATAGCCGCCGACTGCATTCTGAAGATCTTCCAACTCGGTTCCGATTTCCACAGGACGGGGATGCTGGTTGGGCTCTACCAGAAGCACGGTCATGGTGTCCTTTGCGCTTTCTGCACTGTACAGAGCCATTCCTTCCGCAACGCGGCTTTCAAAAGTTACAGCCTTCTCGAAGATGTGGTCATCACTGTCGTAGTGATAGACACTGTCGGAAAGGAAGTCCGCTTCGCTGACCTCCGTAGCATTGACGCCGCGAACCATGCTCTCCAGCTGATCGCGCTCAAAAGAGCCGTCATCACGGATGAAAAGCACTTCGTGGACGGAGGAAGGGAGGACGAAGAAGTCACCGCCGAGCCGTTCTGCAGCCTGCTGGAGGAAATCAGGAAGCTGGGTGACGGAAGCACCGTTCACACCGCCTTCCACCGTTGCCACCCACATGGGGGATTCCGGCATATCAAACATGCCTCCGGACATCTCTGCCATCATCTCGGACATGTTTTTGAGAACCGGGGGATGATTGGCCAACTGGGCTGCAACTGCATCCGTATGGAGCTGTTCAGGAGTAATGCCGTACTCTTCAAGCAGTTTGTTGGTCACCAGCGTACTGGCCGAACCGTCTGCTCTGCCGGGAAGCTCTACACGGTACA
>CAMNJK010000223.1 GCA_946541435.1 uncultured Bacillota bacterium | reverse complement strand
CAGTACGGTGATGTATGGATCAAGTTCTCCCCGTCTCAGGAAGAGTTCGAATTCGGTGAAGAGCTGTTCGGCGGTTCCGTTCCGAAGAACTATGTACCGGCTGTTGAGAAGGGCCTGAGAGAGTGCATGGAGAAGGGCCCCCTGGCAGGCTGCAAGGTACAGAACGTCAAGGCGATCCTGTACGATGGTTCCTATCACGAAGTAGACTCCAACGAAATGGCATTCAAGATCGCCGCTTCCCTGGCCTTCAAGAAGGGTATCGCGGAAGCCAAGCCCTGCCTGCTGGAGCCCATCATGAAGCTGGAGATCAGGGTTCCGGACGACTTCGTCGGCGCTGTTATGGGCGACCTGCCCACACGCCGCGGCGCAGTCCTGGGTATGGAGCCTATGACAGGCGGCGGCCAGAAGCTGATGGCGGAAGCGCCCCAGGCTGAACTTCTGGACTATGCCATCGCCCTGAGAACCATGACACAGGCGAGAGGCGTCTTCGAAATGGAATTCTCCAAGTACGAAGAAGTGCCGTCCAACATCGCGCAGAAGATCATCGACGATTACAAGAAGGAACAGGAAGCCAAATAACTTCCGGACAGTCAGAACCGCGCATGACTTTGTCAAACCGCGCATGACGCTGTCATAAAAACCAAGAAAAAAACGCCGCTGGATTCAGCGGCGTTTTCTATGTCTTCGGCCGGCGTGGAAGCACCGGTCGCATATGCCGAAGGTGGAGCCCATGGGCAGGGGCCGGCCGCATTTGCGGCAGCGGCGGCGGAATTTTCCCTCGTCCGTGAGCAGGAGCTGGTTGATCTTCTCGCAGAGCTCCAGCTTCTCGTCCATGCGGGGATCCTCCACCCCGATGCGCCGCAGCAGCTGGTGACGTACATCCAGCGCCTTGTACTGCAGCTCGCATCCGTCCAGGGTATCGGTGCGAAAAACGGGGACCTCGGGTTCGGCGCCCACGCTGATGGCGATGACGCTCTCCAGCCAGTACATGACCAGCTGTTCATTTTTGACATCCACAGGGCAGGTGATCAGCTCGTACAGCAGCTGCCGGTCCAGAGACCTGGCGATGGTTCCGCCCAGTTCCTTCAGAAGGAAGGCGGCCTCCGTCATATCCTCCCGGGCAAAACCCGGAATGATGGGCAGGCGCTGCCATTCATCGAAGAGCCGCTGGAAGGAGAACCCTGTTTCGATGGCCTCCTTGGGAAAGGGGATGGTGATGTCCTTCAGCTGCCTGCCGCTGCGGGACAGGGCCTTGGATACCAGCTCCGGATGAGCCACGGAGAGGACCTCGCCCTTGTCGTAGATGCCGTACCGGCCGGCTCTGCCGGCGATCTGGCGGATCTCATCTCCGGTCAGGTAACGATCATCGACGCCGTCAAATTTGGTCAGCTCCCGGAAGATCACCCGGCGGATGGGCAGGGATATCCCCATGCCGATGGCATCGGTGGAGACCACCACCGTATTTTCCCCCGCGGCGAATTTCCGGACCTCCTCCCGGCGGGATGCCGGCGGGAGCGCGCCGTAGATGACCGAAGCCTTTTTCCCCAGCTTTTGCAGTTCCCCGGCAGTGGCCAGAACGGAACGGCGGGAGAAAACGATCACCGCATCTCCGTCCTGCACCTGATCCATGCCGCTGATCTGTCCCGCGAATACCAGGGGGGCCAGCCGTTCATGCCGGTGAATGGTGTAGTCCGCCTCGAATCCCTCCAGAACGCCGCGGATCAGATCCTCCGCTTCCGGCGCCAGGCAGATATGGACCTCCGCCGCGTCCACAAGAAAGATGGCCTGGGTCCAGCTGCCGCCCCGGTAGGGATCGGAGATCATCTGGGCCTCATCGATGACCGCCACATCGTAGCGCTTGCGGAAATCACACAGCTCGATGGTGGAGGAGGTGATCCGGGCGCCGGGTACGCGGATGAACTCTTCGCCGGTGAGCAGCTCGCAGCGCACACCGTTCATGTTCATGGTATCGTACATTTCCAGCGCCAGAAGACGCAGGGGTCCCAGATAGACGCCGGTGTCCGCGGCCTGGAGGGCCTGCAGGGCGTCATAGGTCTTCCCGGAATTGGTGGGGCCGATGTGGAGGATGAAACGGCGGTCCATCCGGCGGGCCCGTTCCCGGTATTCGGCCACGTCAAACTGGTTCAGAAAGGTGACGATGTCCTGCCGGACCTGTTTTTCACGCTGGCGGCGGCGCTGGCCGCGGCTGCGGCTTTTGCGTCTGCCGGAGGATTCACTGCGGGCCTCTCTGCTGTGATCAGAATGATCGATGCGGCCTCTGCTCTCTGTTTCACGTCTGTTTCTTCCCATGATCTACAGCACCTTCATCCCTTCCCGGGCCAGCCACAGCAGCACCAGAAGCTGGGCGCGGGCGCCGGTGCGGACCCCGGGGTCCGTCATGATGGCCAGGGCTTCCTCATAGGAATACCACTGGCTTGTGATCTCTTCATTCTCCTCCTGGGCCGTCTCGCCCTGGGATTTTACGGTGACGATGGCGCACGCTGCGGTCTCATCGGTGAGCCCGATGCAGGAAAAGGCCGGCGGAAGGATGTGTACCTGATCCGCGATGCAGCCCGTCTCTTCCCGGAGCTCCCGGGCCGCTGCCGTCTCGATGTCTTCGCCGGGATCCACCAGGCCCGCCGGAATGGCCACCAGGTAATCGTTCACCGGCATCCGGAATTCCCGGGTCAGCAGGATCCGGCGGTTCTCCGGGTCTACCGGCAGGATGGCCACCGCGCTCACCGGCAGGCCCCGGCCCAGGGTCTCCGCCGTCAGATCGCGGTTCCTGGATATCAGATCATATTTCTTCATGCCCCCGGTCTCGCTGTTTTCATACATGGCGGAATAGACCTTGAAGAAGGGCATGGACAGAACTTCGTTCAATTCATTCAGCTGCATTTTTGGCATTTTGTAAGTCTCCTTCTCTGATTCCATAACAGTATACCCCATTTGC
>CAMNJK010000222.1 GCA_946541435.1 uncultured Bacillota bacterium | reverse complement strand
ACCGCTTCGGACTCCGGCGATATCGAACTGAAGACCGATCTTCCGAAGGATCGATACGGACTGAAAGTCCGCACGATGGAAGGCGACATTGAGATGCTGGAAGCGGGCCGGGCAAACGAAAACTACGAAGATTTCCGGGATATCCTGGAAGAGGGCGGCCCGCATAAGATCAATGCGAAAACAGAGTTCGGGGATATAGAACTCAGCTTCGAGGACAGCAGGGCAGCTGCAGAGATCTGAAATCGGCGGATCAGCGGTCAGATGTATGCCGGATTTCCAGCAAATCAAGAACCTGCAGTGGATCATCAATGATCGCAGCCGGCGTTTTTTCCGGGGCAAAACCCGGGAGAGCGCCGGTGTTTTTGTTGAGGCGCAGGGAGGTATCCAGCAGGCTCTCGGCGGGCATGCCGGTCTCCTTGACAGCCGCGACCTGGTCTGCCAGGGTCATGCTCCAGGAGACCAGCACGGGGCGGACCCCCGCATTGCGGGCGCACATGATGTCCAGGGAGGAATCACCCAGCATGATAGCCTGCGCGGGATCTGCGCCCAGAGCTTCCAGGGCAAGATTCGCGCACAGGGGATCCGGCTTGTGGCGGTTCACATCGTCGGCGGTGATCACATAGCTGAAATACTTTTCCATGTCGAAACGCTCCATGGCCTGCATGGTGGTATGTTTGAGACGGGAAGTGACCAGCGCCATTTTTACCTGCCTTTGCAGGAGTTCGTCCAGCATCTTCCGGATGCCGGGAAAGAGGCGGATGGAAGAGAGAAAATAATCCCGCTGATACCCCCGGTAGATCTCCAGCGCCTTCTCCAGCGGCACATCGGGAAAGAAATTCTTCATGGTGTCCTCCAGAGGTTCGCCAAAAGTCCTCAGCAAAACATCCTTATCCGCCTCCCGGCCTCTCAGCTGCCGGAAGGTGGTCTGCCAGGATTCGATGATGACATCGTTGGTGTCCATGATGGTGCCGTCAAAGTCAAATAAAACAGTATCGATCATACGGATGTGTCTCCCTTCACTCTGTAAGATTAACAGCTATTGTAAAACTTTCATGGAAATTTCGCAAGCTTGGAGATTTTGCAGGTTGAACGGCAAACAGTTTTTTGCATGTAGAAGGGTCGGGTGTTGTTTTGAGTACTGTCGTATGATAAAATATCAAAGTGCGGGCAGGTGCTCGAATGGCTGATCAGGCCGGCCGGCCCGCACACATCAATTGTCATTTTTTCTAAAGATATCATGAGGTGATAGTATGTACAAGATCGGAACATTCAACAAGATTTCCCCGGTTGGCCTCTCCCGTCTGACGGACGATTTCGCTCTGGTGGAGGACCAGAATGAAGCGAACGGCATCATCCTGAGAAGCTATGACATGCATGAGATGGATTTTTCGGACGCTCTGCTGGCCATCGGCCGGGCGGGCGCCGGTACCAATAACATCCCTGTGGACAAATGCGCAGAGCAGGGTATCGTCGTCTTCAACGCGCCGGGCGCCAATGCCAATGCGGTCAAGGAGCTGTGCCTGGCAGGTATGCTGATGGCAGCGCGGAACATCCCCGAAGGTCTGGCATGGGCCAAGACCCTGGTGGGCAGCGAAGGCGTCGGCAAGCTGATCGAAAAAGGCAAGGGTCAGTTCGCCGGCACTGAGATCAAGGGCAAGACGCTGGGCGTGATCGGCCTGGGCGCCATCGGCGTGCTGGTGGCCAACGCGGCGGAGCAGCTGGGCATGAAGGTCATCGGTTATGACGCCTTCTACGGCACCAAGGCAGCGCACGCATTGTCCCCGTCCATCAAGGTGGTGGATCAGCTGAAGGACCTGTATCCGGAATGCGATTACATCTCCATCCACGTTCCCGCCAACGATTCCACCAAGGGCATGATCAACGCGGAAGCCTTCGCGCAGATGAAGGACGGCGTGGTATTCCTGAACTTCGCCCGGGACAAGCTGATGAACGACGCGGACCTGCTGGCTGCCATCGACAGCGGCAAGGTGAGCAGATACGTCACAGACTTTGCGGATGACGCTGTACTCAACGCCGACAAGCCGCAGATCATCGTGATCCCGCACCTGGGCGCTTCTTCAGCGGAGGCGGAAGACAACTGCGCCACCATGGCAGTGGATCAGGTCATGGATTACCTGGAGAACGGCAACATCGTCAACTCCGTCAACTATCCGGCAGTTTCCCTGGGCGCCAAGAAGGGCACCCGTGTGGTGGTCATCGCCAAGGCGGATGCCGGCGCTGCTGAGAAGGTGGCGGCTGCGCTTCCTGGCGCGGACATTCTCTGCAAGACCCGCGGCGACTATGCTGTCGTGCTGGCAGAGACCACCGGCGCTGTGGATGCTGCTGCCCTCGCAGGCGACGGGATCATCCGCGTGAGAGTGATCGACTGAGTGACAGAACACTGAATATGAACAGACCCGCTGCATGGGTGATCCCTGCGGCGGGTCTTTTGTATCCGGGATCCTGGCCCTGGACTCGGGCCTTATGCAAAGGCTGGCCGGGCCCTCATACCCCCACCTTCCGGCAGAGGATGGTCGGTTTGTAGTTTCATTTTTAGATTCTAAGAATCTGCACCATTGACCGCATGTGCGTGTGGAAAAGGGCTTTGTGACCGGATAAAACGATCATTTATAGGTGATACGGACTGTGGGATTGAAGTTTGTCTTACTAAAATATAATATCTGCACCATTTTCCTGAAAAAGATGCAGAGAATGCTTTTGCGAGAAAGGATCTACAATCTGACCGGATGGAGCGACACTGTGACTGGATTCAAACGGGAAAAACCCCGCCCATTCAGGCTGTTCGGGGAGAACTGGTGCAGATTTGGAAAGACGGAGTGAAAAACTACAATTCGCTGCTGCTGCATATGGATATACGGCTCCCGTTAACGCCCGGACACAGGCAGGAGGAAGTTCAACTGCGCGGACCTTCCTGAGAAAAGCTGGCTGTGCCC
>CAMNJK010000221.1 GCA_946541435.1 uncultured Bacillota bacterium | reverse complement strand
TTCTCCGTCGGTATCGCGTCCTATGCGGCAGGCACCACCATGAACGCCGGCATCGGCTTCCGTATCGTCGGCCTGATCATCGGCTGCGCCATCACCGTCATCTATCTGATGAGATACGCCAAGAAGATCAAGGCAAATCCGGAGCTGTCCCTGGTAGCAGACCAGAAGGAACAGATCGAGCAGAAGTTCAGCGCTGTCGATCTGGACAACATTCCGGAATTCACCACAAGACGCAAGGTCGCCCTGATCCTCTTCATCGTCACCTTCGGCGTGATGATCTGGGGCATCATGGTCCCGGGCTGGTGGTTCGAAGAGCTCTCTGAGCTGTTCATCGTCTCCGGTGTCGTCATCGGCATCGTGGGCGGCATCGGCGAAAAAGCCCTGGTCCGCGAGTTCGTTAACGGCGCGGCTGACCTGGTAGGCGTTGCCCTGATCCTGGGCGTCGCCCGCGCGGTCACCATCCTGCTGGACAACGGCAACATCTCCGGCAGTATCCTGGAGGGACTTTCCAGCGCGGTCTCCGGACTTCCGCCGGCAGTGTTCCTCATCCTGCTGATGCTGGTCTACGTCGTACTCGGATTCTTCATCAACTCTTCCTCCGGTCTGGCGGTTCTGTCCATTCCTATCATGGCGCCGCTGGCTGACGTGGTCGGTATTCCGAGAGAGCTGATCGTATCCGCTTATGTCTATGGCCTGGGCATCATCACATTCATTACACCGACAGGCATCATCATGCCGTCCCTCGAAGTTGTAGACACCACATTCGACAGATGGCTGAAGCTGGCAATGCCGCTGGTATGTATCCTCACCGTATTCGGTGCCATCATGCTTGTGCTCCAGCTGATGTTCTCATAAATCCAACGCACACATTACATGGGCCATGCATTTTTTGCGTGGCCCTTTACAAAGGAGAATAATCATTATGACAGTATTAAATGGATTGCAGCCGGAAAAAGTATTCGGTTTCTTTGAAACCATCAGCCAGATCCCCCATGGCTCCGGCAATACAAAGAAGCTCAGCGACTGGCTGGTCAGCTTCGCCAAAGAAAGAAATCTGGAACATTACCAGGACGAGCTGGGTGATGTGATCATCATCAAGGAAGGATCCGCCGGCTATGAGAAGAGCGCCCCGGTCATCCTCCAGGGCCACATCGACATGGTGGCCAACAAGGAAGATGACTGCGCCAAGGACATGCTGACCGAAGGCCTGGACCTGGTCATCGACGGAGATCTGATCAGCGCCGATGGCACCACCCTGGGCGGAGATGACGGCATCGCCGTTGCTTACATGCTGGCCATCCTGGATGATGACAGCCTCCGTCACCCCCGTGTGGAGATGGTCTTCACCACCGAGGAGGAAACCGGTCTCTACGGCGCGGAAGCCATCGATGTATCCCCGCTCAAGGGCAGACGCCTCATCAACATCGACTCTGAGGATGAAGGCATCGTGACCGTTGGCTGTGCCGGCGGCGTATCCGCCATCGCCACCCTCCCCGTGCAAAGGCAGGCCTATTCCGGCAACGCATTCGAAGTGAAACTCTCCGGTTTTCACGGCGGCCACTCCGGCACGGACATCACCCTGGGTCAGGAAAACGCGGTCAAGGTCCTGGGCCGGCTCCTGTTCGAGCTTCAGGAAGGCGCGGACGCGCGGATCGTCAGCATTACTGGCGGCGTAGCCGACAACGTGATCCCGGTCACTGCCAGCGCGGTCATCGTATCCCCGTCCCCGGAAAAGGTACGCGAGCTCTGCGAAACATACAAGGCCATCTTCGCCCATGAGTTCAAGGTGGACAAGGACTTTGTCCTTGACCTTGCAGAAACAGAAACAGCCGACCTGCCCATGGACGACGTTTCCTCCCAGCGGGTCATCGCCTACCTCATCGGCGCCCCCAACGGCATCGAAAAAATGACCATCGGCATCGACGGTCTGCCCCAGACTTCTCTGAGCCTGGGCATCGCCTGCTCTGCTGAGGACAAGGTGGAATACACCTTCTGCATCCGCAGCTCTGTGGATTCAGAAACCGAAATG
This sequence comes from uncultured Bacillota bacterium, assembly GCA_946541435.1. Classification (GTDB taxonomy): domain Bacteria; phylum Bacillota; class Clostridia; order Peptostreptococcales; family Anaerovoracaceae; genus Lentihominibacter. The sequence goes on along the minus strand of CAMNJK010000221.1, from coordinate 930 downwards.
CTGGTCCGCCGCCTGACCAGTCAGATCCAGGTGCTGGGCGGCAGCCTCCGGACCGAAGGCGCCTATCCGGGCTGGGAATACGCTCCGGATTCTCCCCTGCGCGACCTGGTCTGCAGCGTCTTCAAAGAACAGTATGGACGGGATATGGTCGTAGAGGCCATTCACGCCGGACTGGAATGCGGCTACTTCGCAGGCAAGATGCCGGGACTGGACTGCGTCTCCATCGGCCCGGACATGAGAATGGTCCACACACCCAAGGAAACCATGAGCATCAGCTCCGTCCAGCGGACCTGGGACCTCCTGGTGGAAGTGCTGGCGCGGATGACACCGGAGCAGAAATAAACAGCTTCAAAGAAAAGGGACTGTTGCGTGAGTACAGCAGTCCCTTGTTTTTTATCTTACTGCAACGCCGGTGTCCCGGCCCGACAGATCCCGCGCCACAATCGTCCGGCTGCCCATGTCGGTGATCCCCTTGCCTGTGTGGGGGTGGATCTGAGAGTAGACCACGTCGCAGAAGAAGAGGATCATCAGCACCGATGTGGTGACGGCCAGATAGCGGCTGTTGATCTTCATGAACAGGGTGTCCAGGGCCGGGGCCAGCATGTAGATGGCCATCATGCCCAGCACACCGAAGGCGATGAGTCCCTCCGCGCAGATCCTGCCGTCCAGGTTGAGAAAGTATCCGGTATAATCCCACCAGCGCATGCCGTAAAGGGTCTCCAGCAGCCAGGAGGTGAAGAACTCGATGACCCCGCACAGGACGATGATGGCGAAGAATTCCGCCAGGGGCCTTTTTCGCAGGCTGCCCAGGACCACAAGGATCATGGCGCCGCCCACCCCGTAGATGGGGACCCAGGGCCCGTACAATGTGCCGCGGTTGACGAATTCTCCCGTCTGCAGAAGGGAGAGGATGACCTCCCAGACCCATCC
>CAMNJK010000220.1 GCA_946541435.1 uncultured Bacillota bacterium | reverse complement strand
ACCGACAGCCTGATGATCGGCCCCTTCAAGCAGGCCCAGGTCATCAGCCTGGTCATCTTCCTGATCTGCGCCATCGCATATCTGATCCTGCGCCGGCATCAACGCCGGTGAATTGACTGATTCCAGCTGAAAACACCAGCGTTCAGACCGGTCATCCACATACTCGCCGGCATCAACGCTGGTTTTTTGATTGGTTCTGCCCGAAAACACCGGCGTTAGACATGACTTACCTCCGATGGTGAAAGTCAAACGCAGGTGTTTTTTCTAATTTTAGGCGAAAACACCGGCGTTCAGACCGGTCGTCCTCATACCCGCCGGCATCAACACTGGTGTTTTGACTGATTCTGTCCAAAAACACCGGCGTTAGTCATAACTTACTTCAGATAGCGCCAGTCTAATATTATGAACGACACCTTTTCAGAGGCACACGCCCAAAAAAAGTGTCGTCTCTTCAGGCAACCCTCCCCAATCAGCCACCCCGCATCGACCCGGCCAAAAAACAAAAAACGCCCCCGGCGCCGCAGAATTCCGGGGTGGAGAAGGGTGGCAGCAGAAGAGGAGAATGGAGGACAGGGGGAGCAAAGTGGTTGACAAATGGAGTATAGTGGCTTAAAATGGTGTCAATAATAGGATAGTAGGATGTGAGGGGTCTCTATGTTTGTCGGCAAGTACAACAACTCCATAGACAGCAAGAACAGGCTGATCGTACCTGCCAGATTCAGAGAGGAGCTCCGGGGCAAGTGCATCATTGCGAAGGCCCTGGATAAATGCCTGACCATCTACACCATGGAAGAATGGAAGAAATTCGTGGATAAGCTGGACGAGCTGCCGACGAGCAATCCCAACAGCCGGCGGGTCAGAAGGCATTTTCATTCTTCTGCAGCGGAATGCGATATCGACAAGCAGGGACGGCTGACCATTCCCCAGGAACTGCGCGAGTACGCAGGGATCACCAAGGATCTGATCACAGTGGGAAGCAACCGGACCATTGAAGTCTGGAGCAAGGAATACTGGGATGCGGAACTGGATCCGCAGACCGGTGAACTGCTGGATGCCAGCGAGGCGGCTGAAGGGCTGGAAGTCTATGGCTTCTAAACGCAGACACAAATCGGCAGCCAGGCAGGCGGACTGGGAATCCGAGCCCATCGCTTTCTCCCATGTGCCGGTGCTCTTCCGGGAATGCATGGAGGGACTCCGGATCAAACCCGGCGGGACCTATGTGGACGGGACCCTGGGCGGCGGCGGACATGCCGCAGGCATCGCGGAGAGGATCGGGCCGGAAGGCCTGCTCATCGGCATCGACCGGGACAGGGACGCCTTAAAAGCGGCGGAAGAAAACCTGAAGGCCAGCCTTTGCAGGAAGATCCTGGTGCAGCGGACCTACGCGGAGATCCGGGATGTGCTGGAAGAGAACGGGATCCCGGGAATCGACGGAGCCCTGCTGGACATCGGCGTATCCTCCTTTCAGCTGGACAACGCGGACAGGGGATTCTCCTATATGCATGACGCGCCGCTGGACATGCGAATGAACAGAGACGACGACTTCAGCGCCTATGATGTCGTCAACACATACGATAAAGAAGATCTGGCGCGGATCATCCGGGAATACGGGGAAGAACGATGGGCGTCGCGAATCGCCGAGTACATTGCCCGGGAACGGATGAACGGACCGATCGAGACCACCGGACAGCTCACAGAGCTGATCAAGGCGGCCATACCTGCTTCGGCCAGACGGGAAGGACCCCATCCGGCGAAGCGTACATTTCAGGCGATCCGGATCGAAGTCAACGGCGAGCTGGATCAGCTGAGAGAAGCGGTCAACGCCTATTGCGACGTGCTGCTGCCGGGCGGCAGGCTGGCCATCATCACCTTCCATTCCCTGGAGGACCGGATCGTGAAGAACGCCTTTGCCAAACGCCTGAATCCATGCACCTGTCCGAAGGATCTGCCGGTCTGCGTTTGCGGGAAAGTCGCGGATGTCAGGAAGGTCACGGGCAAACCGATCACAGCGGGTGAAGAAGAACTAGAGGAGAACCCGCGCTCCCGCAGCGCCAAGCTGCGGATCATAGAAAAGAGGCTTATTCCATGATTGCACCGGAGCAATGGTACGAATATCAGCAGCAATACCAGAAATACGGGCTGGACATGAAGCCCCCGGAGAGCCGGGAGCACCGCGATAAGAGGCGGGAAGCTGCGAAGCAGGCTGCGGGAATCGAGCTGTCGATCAGTCGTGACTACAAGACACTGCTGGCGGTCCTGCTGAGCGCCGCCATCGTCGTGATCCTGTTCATCGTCACCAATGCCTACGCCGCGTCCGTGCGGTACGAGATCGAACAGGTGGAGAGAGAGAACGCGCAGCTCTGGGATGAGATCAAGAATCTTCAGTCCAGCGAGTCAACGAAGAACGGTGTTGGGTATGTTGAGAAGCGGGCGAAGAAAGAACTGGGCATGGTCACTGCCGAAGCGGACAACTGCGTTTATATCACCGCAGACGACATCCCCTCGGCGGGATTTGCAGATGTACTGAAAGCAAAAGCTTATCAATAAACAATCATAACGAAGCACCCGGACGTTGTATGGATATCTATGTCCGGGATTGCTTTTTTCAGAGAGGCTTAGAGAGGCAGAGGAAATGTCGTCACCCGGCAGGAACACGTACAGAAACAGGAGCAAAAACAATCTGGTCATCGTCACGATCCTGATTTTCGCGATGCTCCTTTTGCTTGCCTTCCGTGTGGGCTGGATCCAGATCGTGAAGGGTGACGAGTACTCCGCCCGGGCGATACAGCAGCAGACCAAGGACCAGACCCTGAAGGCGGAGCGGGGCGTGATCTACGACGCCAATGGAGCGGAGCTGGCGGTCAGCGTGACCTGCTACTCTGTCTGGGTGCGTCCCGACGATATCACCACCGCCGATACGCCGGCGGCGAACGGCGCCAATCTGGCCAAGACGGCCCAGGTGCTGATCAACAACACGG
>CAMNJK010000219.1 GCA_946541435.1 uncultured Bacillota bacterium | reverse complement strand
AAACAAAATCAAGCATATTGCAAATAAATTTGGGACAAAATCCCGGCAGCGCAGAGACTGTCAGAGGACTTTGTCCCAATTTTTTTATAAATCCGCGATATTTGCATCCTGGCAGGGGTCATGGCGGGCATAGGTGAAACAAATCAAAGCCCAAAACTCCTGTAATTGTTTGACGGCAAACAATTATCGGCCTTCAGGAGTAAAAATTGTTTGCGCAGCGGAGATCAGCCGGGCATTGCAGCCGGGTCCGCGCCAGCCTTTGCAGGAGGATCCGCCTGGTCCAGCCCGGCTTTTTCCCGCAGGAAGGCCAGGGCATCCAGGGCGGGCTGTTCGTTGAAGCGGCCCCCGTACTGGTCCATGATGTCGTAGTCCACCACGTCCACGCCCACTTCCTTGGTATCGCCCGCATCGGAAGTGATCAGGAAGGATTTGACCCGCTTGATCTCGGCCTTTCCCTGCTGGGAGACCTGACCGTACTCCCGGTCTTCGTAGGTGATGTCCTTCACATCCTCATAGGCGCAGGCATAGACTCGGTCGAATTTGGCCTGGCCGCTGCAGAGGTTCAGGTAGGTGATATTGATGTACATGCCTTTTTCCGTGGGGAAGAGGATCATCACGTAGAGGTTGGAGGCCCGGATGAAACCGTCGTCGCCGCACTTGAGCAGGAGGGGAAGGTTGACATTGGAGGAATAGCTCTCCGCGCTCCAGAGCAGGATGGGGTCCACGCCCTCAATGGAGTCCTCGCCGTTTTTGATCACCGTGGTGGCTTCCGCGACCACCAGGCGGGCCCGTTTGATGAGTCCCTGGAAGTCGAATTCCAGATAACGGTCAAATTCTTCATCCGGCACCGGCCGGTAGACCCGGCCCTTTTCTTCCCGGCGTTTCAGAAAACCCCAGATCCCGAGGAAGACTGCGCTGGCCGCCATGAGCAGCATGAAGCCGAAGATGGTCCGGTCGCTGAAATGGCTGCCCAGCCGCAGAAGGTAGGGGACGATGATCACGCCCACCACCAGAGAAAGGAGGGCGCCGGTCAGGATGCCGGTGCTCTCCCGCTCTTTGAATGCGGGTTCAGTGCCGTTGAAGTATTTCATGTAGCGCACCCGGGTGATGTTTTCCTGGAACTGCTCGAATTCCTTTTCATTGTAGGATGCGACGGAAACGATCTTGTATTTTGCCATATGCAGGATATCCTTTCGGTCCGAACAGGTGTAGTACTGCCTTCCATTATATGATAGTTTCCGGCGAAGTGTGAAAAAAATCTGACAGAAACAGAGAAAATGTTGGATAACTGAAATGCCGGCGCCCGGAATACGGACGCATGACGAGATACGCTGCGCAGACGTTGGACACGCCGGCAACAAAATAGTTTCCAAAAAAACACAAAAAAATATATGAAACCAGTTTACTTGTGCTATAATTTAGTCGTCATTATCGTTATATTCTGAAAAAAGGAGGTCGCAATGAGTGAACAAGGACGTGTTGCTGAAAAAAGCGAACGTACTTTGACACGAGGCATCATGTCATGGCACGTTTCACTGATCGCTCTGGGCGGCATTATCGGCTCCTGTTATTTCCTGGGTCTTTCCGAGACCTTCAGCGAGATGGGACCCGGAGCTGTAATCGTCGCTTACATCATCGCAGGCATCACCATTTATGGCGTTATGCAATCATTCGCAGAGCTGCTGGTCAACATACCGCGAAGAGGATCCTTCGTATCCTATACCCGTGAGTTTATGGGTGACGTAGCAGCCACCGGTATCGGCTGGGCATTCTGGGTCAACTGGGTATTCTACATCCCGTCAGAGGCGCTGGCCACCGGTGTATTCATGAACTACTTCGTCAAGCTGCCCTGCAGCGCATCCACATCAGCCCTGATCTGGGGTATCCTGGCGCTGGCTGTACTGACCCTGGTCAATATCTTCCAGGTCAAATGGTTCGGACACATCGAGTCCATTCTGGCCATCATCAAGATCGCGGCCATCGTCATGTTCATCGTCTGCGCGATCCTGATCTGGCTGGGATTCATCGGAAGCGATCTGCATCCCTTCACAGAGGAAGGCGGATTCGTAGGACTGAAGGTCATGCTGGGCGGAACCGGAACCACCATGCAGAAGCTGTTCCCCTTCGGCGGAATCGTCATCGTATCCTGGATGATCTGGACACTGGTCAACTTCCAGGGTTCCGAGATCGTCGGCCTGTCTGCTGCTGAGACACAGGATCCTGCCAAGAACATTCCGGCAGCCTGCAAGAAGGTCGCTTATCGTATCATCGCGATCTATCTGATCCCGGTATTCCTTCTGGCTCTGCTGGTTCCCTACTATGAGGCCAACCTCGACATGTCACTGTTCACCCAGTGCCTGTCCCTGTACGGCCTCAAGTGGTGCGCCGGAATCTTCACCCTGGTAACTTTGGTAGCCGCATTCTCCTGCGCCAACTCCGGCCTGTACGGAACCGTTCGTTCCATGTACGGTCTGTCCGTTGAGGGCATGGCTCCCAAGTTCCTGTCCAACCTGAACAGATTCAACGTTCCCATGAACGCCACCCTGTTCACCATCGTTCCGGTATGGGTCGTCTTCATGTTCATGTTCATGATCCAAGAGCTGGGCATGCTGGGCGGCGAAGGCAACCCGATCTACGTCATCCTGCTGGGCGCTTCCGGATTCACCGGTACCCTGTGCTGGGTCGGCATCTGCTGGTCCCAGGTGGTCTTCAGAAGAAGGCTCCGCAGAAGAGGCTATGATCCGCAGGAATGCCTGACAGTCAAGGCGCAGCTTTATCCGGGCCTTGAGATCTTCGCCATCGTGCTGCAGATCGCGGCCATGATCATGCTGGTATTCGAAGACCAGCTGGTATTCTGGGCTTGCGTGATCATCATCGTTGCAGCGATCGCCACCTACGCGGTTCAGAAGAAGCGGGGCAAGATCAGACAGGTGGTCACCCTGGGCGAGGACGAAGTCCTCTTCGACGAGAAGTTCCCGGTACTCCCCGGATCTGAAGAAGAGAAGAGACTGCAGGCCAAGAAGTAATGAGA
>CAMNJK010000218.1 GCA_946541435.1 uncultured Bacillota bacterium | reverse complement strand
TCGCCCACGATGACCTGGACCAGGCCCTCTCCCTGGGCGATGGCCAGCTCACAGGCCTCGCTGAGCCTGCTGCGGACGCCCTCTCTCACCTTGATCCGGTCGATGACGATCTCGATGGTATGCTTATAATTCTTCTCCAGCTTGATCTCTTCCTCTTCCAGATGGCGCATCTCGCCGTCCACCCGCACCCGGGAGAATCCCTCCCTGGCGATGCGTTCCAGGATCTTCTCATGCTGTCCCTTCCGCCGGCGGACCACCGGCGCCAGAATGGTCAGCCGCGTGCCCTCCTCTTCCTGCAGGAGGGTCTCCACGATCTGGTCGATGGACTGGCTGGTGATCTCCCTGCCGCAGACCGGGCAGTGCGGGATGCCGATGCGGGCGTACATCAGACGCAGATAGTCGTAGATCTCCGTGACCGTGCCCACGGTGGAACGGGGATTCTTGCTGGTGGTCTTCTGATCGATGGAGATGGCCGGCGACAGACCTTCGATGTACTCCACATTGGGCTTCTCCATCTGCCCCAGAAACTGCCGGGCGTAGGACGACAGGCTCTCCATGTATTTTCGCTGTCCTTCCGCGTAAATGGTATCAAAAGCCAGAGAAGACTTGCCCGATCCGGACAGGCCCGTCAGGACCACCAGGCTGTCCCTGGGGATGGTGACGTCCAGTCCCTTCAGATTGTTTTCCCTTGCTCCGCGGATGACGATGTCTTTTGTTGTCATTGATTGTTTCTCCGATTATATTTCTGACGTATCTAAGTGCTGCAGATGCCGGGGCTTCTGCAAAGGCTGGCCTTGTCACAGTCTCGCCCGGTATTCGAATACCATGTCCCGCAGCTGGGCGGCCCGTTCGAACTGCAGGTCCGCCGCGGCCTGCTTCATTTCCTTCTCCAGCTTGGCCACGTAATCCTTCAGTTCCTTCTTGGTCAGCTCCAGAGGGTTCTTGCCCTTCACCACTTCCGTTTCCGCAGCCACCGTGGCTTCGATCACATCCCGGATCCCCTTCTTCACGCTGCGGGGGGTGATCCCGTGGGCTTCATTATATTCCTGCTGGATCTTGCGCCGCCGCTCGGTCTCATCCATGGCGGCCCGCATGGCCGGACTGATCCCGTCGCAGTACATGAGCACCTTGCTGTCCACATTTCTGGCGGCCCGGCCGATGGTCTGGATCAGGGATGTCTCCGTACGGAGGAATCCTTCCTTGTCCGCGTCCAGGATGGCCACCAGGGAGACCTCCGGAATGTCCAGGCCTTCCCGCAGCAGGTTGATGCCCACCAGCACATCGAATACCCCCAGCCGGAGATCCCGGATGATCTCCATCCGCTCCAGGGTGTCGATGTCGGAATGCAGGTAGCGGACCTTGATCCCCACACCGGTCAGGTAATCCGTCAGGCTCTCCGCCATCTTCTTTGTCAATGTGGTCACCAGCACCCGTTCGCCCCGGTCTGTGGTCTTGTTGATCTCCCCGATCAGATGGTCGATCTGACCCTCCGTGCTGTGGGTCTCGATCAGGGGATCCAGCAGGCCTGTGGGCCGGATGATCTGCTCCGCGGTGATGCCCCCGCTCTGCTCCCGCTCGTAGGCCGCAGGGGTGGCGCTCACATACAGGATCTGATTCACCATGCTGTTGAACTCCTCGAACTTCAGGGGCCGGTTGTCCAGGGCCGAAGGAAGACGGAATCCGTAATCCACCAGGGACTGCTTCCTGGCCCTGTCCCCGTTGTACATGGCCCGCAGCTGGGGCAGCATGACATGGGACTCATCGATCATGATCAGGAAGTCATCCGGGATATAGTCGATCAGGGTATAGGGCCGGCTGCCCGGCGGCAGACCTGTGATGTGTCTGGAGTAGTTCTCGATCCCCTTGCAGGTGCCGATCTCCCGGAGCATCTCCACATCGTACCGGGTGCGCTGCTCCAGCCGCTGGGCTTCGATGAGCTTGCCCCGGTCCTGGAACCAGCGGATCCGTTCCTCCAGCTCCTCATTGATGGTCCCCACGGCCCGTTCGATGTTCTCCTGGCTGGTGACATAGTGGGAAGCCGGATAGATGGCCACATGGTTTCTGAGGCCGATGATCTCCCCGGTCAGGGGATTGATCTCCTTGATGGTCTCCACTTCGTCGCCGAAGAGTTCGATGCGGACCGCGTTCTCCGAGCCGGCGGGATGGACATCGATGGTGTCCCCCCGCACACGGAAATTGCCGCGCTCAAAGGCCATGTCATTTCTGGTGTACTGGATATCCACCAGCTTCCGCAGCAGCTCCTGGCGGTCCCGCTCCATGCCGGGCCTGAGAGAGATCACCTGGTTTTCGTAGTCGATGGGGCTGCCCAGTCCGTAGATGCAGGAAACGCTGGCCACGATGATCACGTCCCGCCGTTCAGACAGGGCCGCTGTGGCGGAGTGCCGCAGCTTCTCGATCTCATCGTTGATGTCCGAATCCTTCTCGATATAGGTGTCCGTGGAAGGCACATAGGCCTCCGGCTGGTAATAGTCATAATAGGAAACAAAGTATTCCACCGCGTTGTCCGGGAAAAACTCCTTGAATTCCCCGTGCAGCTGGGCCGCCAGGGTCTTGTTGTGTGAGATCACCAGTGTCGGCTTGTTCACCTTCTCGATGATCTTGGCCATGGTGAAGGTCTTGCCGGATCCGGTGACCCCCATCAGGGTCTGGGACCGCTTTCCCTGCAGGATATTCTCCGAGATCTTCTCGATGGCTGCGGGCTGATCCCCCATGGGCTCGAAATCCGCGACGACTCTGAATTTATTCATGTGGATCTTCCTTTCTCATTTACCGTAGATTTCATTGTACCATACTGCGCCCTCCAGTTCAAACAAATGTTCTCACAAGGCGCAGGCACGGTTGCACTTTAGCATACTGATATGATATAATATGATGATTCAATATACGTATTGGATACTATGGATTGTATGGAAAACATATTGAACAGAAAGGAGAACATCTCATGCTGAAACGCAGGCATAAGAATGACGCTCCGGGCAAAGGGATCCGTGAAATCAAGACGATCCCGGAGATTCTATTTGA
>CAMNJK010000217.1 GCA_946541435.1 uncultured Bacillota bacterium | reverse complement strand
CTTGTCTTATGTCCTGATTCGTAATAAAATAACTATGTATGACGCAGAGAAGATACAGAAGAAACGGAAAGCAGGACAGACGATGAATGAGAACAGAGACCAGGCACCGGGCATTGAACGGAAGATCTGCCATATCGGCGATACTGCATCGCTGACCAAGCAGTTCACCCAGGAGGATCTGGAAGGATTCGCGGCCATGACGCTGGATGACAACGGCATGCACATGGATCCGGCCATGTCACGGCGTGGCCTTTTCCGGCGGCCGGTGGTCCACGGCGTGCTGGTGGGAAGTCTGATCTCGTCCGTGATGGGAACGAAGCTGCCCGGCAGCGGCACAGTTCTGCAGGCCCAGGACATCAAGTATCTGGCTCCGGTCTATCCCGGAGATACCATCACTGCGGAAGTCACGCTGACAGAGGTGGAGGAAGCAGAGCGTTATTACATCGGAACCCTGAAGGGGACCTGCAGGAACCAGGACGATGTGCTCTGTGTGGAAGCCGTCTGTAAACAGCTGATGCTGAAACGCTTCTTCACGGTGGAGTGAACCCCGCGGGAAACCGGGAAACCCAACAGACCTGAAACAGGGACGCGCCTGTCTTTGCAGGACGCCCCTTCAGATAAATCAACTGAAATCAGAAAGGAACAAAAAACAATGGCAATGACAAATCTGGAAAAGTACGATTACGCTTTTATGTCCAACTTCAGAGCTTCGAAGTCTGAGCTTCCGTCCCTGAAGTATGAAGGACTGGGAAAGTGGGACTCCGTTACACATATGGATCTGATCGCGGACCTGGAGTCTGCTTTTGACATCCAGATGGACACGAAGGACGTACTGGACCTGTCAAACTATGAGAAGGGCAAGGAAGTCCTGGCCAAGTACGGCGTCAACTTTGACGAGTAAGAAGAATCAGCGGACGAATAAGAGAGGGCAGACATTGATCATTCAGATTCCTTCCGACAAGATGGATTCCAACAGCTATCTGCTGGAGGAGAACGGACACGTCATCATCATCGACGCGGCCAGCGGGGAAGAGGTGATCCGGCGGATCAGCGACGAAGGCTGGACCGCGGATTTTCTGTTTCTGACCCACGAGCATTTTGACCACATCTGGTATCTGGAGGAGCTCAGGCAAAGGCTGGCGGTGCCGGTGGTGGCATGCCGGCTTTGCAGTGAGCGGGTCCAGGACGTGAAGGCAAATCTGTCCAACATCGCGGATGTTCTGTACTATTTCAAGACCGGGATCGTGCTGGAGGGCAGGAGCGAATCCTTTACCTGCCGGGCGGCGGATCAGGTCTTTGAGGATGAATACGAAATGGAGTGGCAGGGACACCGGTTCCTTTTTCAGCGGCTGCCGGGGCATTCTCCCGCCAGTACCATCATCACCATGGACGGCGAAAAGGTTTTTTCCGGGGATTATCTGATCTACGGAGAAGAGGAGATCACCCGGCTCAAGGACGGGAGCACGGAGGACTACGAAGCCTTCGCCAGGCCGGTGCTGGAGAAGATCCCCGAAGGGACCCTGATCTATCCCGGGCACGGGGAGATCTACCGCATGGGGGAGGCGCCGGAACCGGTCAAACGACAGGCGCCGGACCTGATCAGATAACTGAGGTCCGGACCTGATCGGCAAAGAGCCGCCGGTGGAAGAGGCCTGAAGGAGAGAGAAGATGTCAGACATCAAAAAAACGAGAGAAGCTTATCGCGACCTTCCGCCCTTCGCAGTACCGCAGGACGAGAAGGACGCTTTCTTTCATGAGGAAATGGTACGTTTAACCGACTATCATCGTGAGTCATGCCGGGCTTACGATGATATTTGCAATGGGCTGAAAGGATTCACGGGGAGCGAAGCGGAAGGGCCTTATATCCCGGTGGCGCTCTTCAAGGATCTGACGCTGCGCAGCGTGCCGGAGGAGGAAGTGGTCCGTCAGGTCACGTCTTCCGGGACCACAGGACAGCAGGTCTCCAGGATCTATCTGGATGCTGACACGGCGGAGCTGCAGCGCTGGGCCCTCTGCACCATTACGGGAGACTTTATCGGTTCCCGCCGGATCCCCATGCTGATCATCGATTCGCCGGATGTGCTGCGGGACCGCAGCAAGTTCACGGCCAGAGGCGCCGGGATCCTGGGATTCTCCATGATGTCCTCCAAACGCTTCTACGCGCTGGACGCCGACATGAATCTGGACATGGAATCCATCGAGGCCTTTCTGGAAGCGGCCAAGGGCGGACCCTGTTTTGCCTTTGGTTTCACCTTCATGATCTGGGCCTATTTCTATCAGGCCCTGAAGAGAGAAGGGCGGACCCTGGATCTGGGCGAATGCTGCCTGATCCACGGCGGCGGCTGGAAGAAGCTGCAGGATCAGAAGGTGTCCGACGAAGAGTTCCGCCGGGCGCTCAAGGAAACCTGCGAGATCAGACAGGTCTGTGATTATTACGGCATGGCGGAGCAGACCGGGAGCATCTTCATGCAGTGCCCCGAGGGGCATCTGCACGCCAGCGTGTATTCGGATATTGACATCCTGGATCCCCTGGATTTCAGCCCCTGCGAAACAGGAGAGTGGGGACTCATCGCCCTCCGGTCCTGGATCCCGGGTTCCTATCCGGGCCATCGTCTGCTGACGGAAGACCGGGGACGGATCCTGGGCGTGGATGACTGCCCCTGCGGCAGAAAGGGCAAGTACTTCGAGATCTCCGGCCGCATCAAGAAGGCGGAGATCCGCGGCTGCAGCGATACCTTTGCGGCCAGCGCAGCCAGCGCCGGTCAGGGATCGGATCTGCAAAAGCTGGCCGGGACCTTGCCTCTCCCTGGTGAGGCGGGAGCATCCGGCGAGTCCCTGACCAGAAAAGCCTTTGATCCGCTGGTGATGGATTTCCTGGAGGACCTGTCCAGGATGTTCATGAAGGATCCGGCTTATCGCCAGTATCCGGACATTTACGCCCTGGGCTTCTGGCTGCGGGGCGGACACATGGCCCAGATCAGGAAGCGGCAGGAGGCCGCCGGCCAGGACAACGCAGGCGTGACAGACGCCGGTCTGGACAACGCGTTCGCCGGCATAAAACGCAGCGG
>CAMNJK010000216.1 GCA_946541435.1 uncultured Bacillota bacterium | reverse complement strand
CACGGATTTGCGTTTTTCCGTCAGATTGTCCCTGTACGGACATTCTGACGGAAAAATGGGTTTTCGTGACACCGATGGGCAATCACGGACCGGATCCCATGCTGCCTCCTGACCGCTCCATCCTGGCTGAAGCATCCAGATCAATCCATCCCGATCAGCCCGTCCCAGCTGATCCATCCTGAACGCGGCGGGCTTCATCAAAACTTGGACATACAAATCAAAACCTGGACACAAAAAAAGAATGGCAACGTAGGATTCCGTTGTCATTCTCTCGTTACGATATTTATGTCGTGAATGCAGTACCCCTTATAACTCCTGCGCTTCGGTATCGTTTGTGGTGGTATCTGCGCCGGAGGAGCCGTCATCTGTCTTGCTGCCGCCCGGCTTCTGGGATGGTTTCCCATCCGGATGCCCTGACGGCTTCTCGCCATTGGGTTTCTCACCGTTCGGGGGCGCCTGCGGTCTCTCTCCATCCGGCCGCTGTTTCATTTCACCATTGCCTGCGTTCCCGCCATTCGGATTTCCGCCGTTCAGGTTTTCGTCACCCATCGCACCGTCTCCCATGGTCCCGTCCGGCGGATTGCCTTCCGCACCGGGTGCATGCTTGCCGCCGCCAAACATGCCGCCCTGCATCCCATTGGACTCGCCATAGAGCAGTCCGTCCATCGTGATTTCCGTCTCGTTTCCGCCCACATTCAGAGTGTAGGTGCTTCCGTCTTTGATGTCAGGAGAACTGATCTGCACACAGGCAAACTGTTTGTCTGTTTCCTGGGTCGCGATGGTATTCCCGTCTGCATCAGTCAGTGTCACTGTTCCAGCCTGCGCGCCCACTGTGGTCAGGATGCAGCCCTGGGTGGATTCTTCGCTGAACTGCAGGGCCATGCCGGCAGATCCTGTGGCGAAGAAGGTTCCGCCGGTGATCGTCGCCTTGCCCTGGCCGCCCACATCCATGATTCCGTTGCCGCTGTTTTCCGGTCCTTCGACACTGGTGGCGCCACCGGTGATGGTGATGGAACCGTTGGAATCGATCCCGTCGCCGTCCGCATCCACGTGGACCTTCCCGCCGTTGATGAAGATCACGCAGGACTCATCATAGTAGTCGATCGAATCTTTGAATCCGGACGCCGCCTTGTCCGCAGTCTCTTCAGCCGCCTTGTCCGCGTTCTCTGCAGCAGCGCTGTCGGAAGATTGATCCGCCGCGGCTTCTTCATTGCCGGAATCCGTACTGGTTTTCTTACCTGCGGCAGCATTGATGCCATCATCGGAAGCGATCACATCCACACTGCCCTCATTGATGGTGACGGTGTTGCCTTCCAGGCCTTCCTTGCATTTCTTCACGTTGAGGGTGCCGCCGTCCACGATCAGGTCGGTGTTGGCATGGATCCCGTCATCACCGGACTTGATGCGGATCTTGCCATCGGCGATGTAGACGAATCCGGTGCCCTTGTCCTCATCCTCGGCGTGGATCCCGTCATCGCCGGACTTCAGGATATAGTTGCCGCTGGCCACGCGGACGCTGTCATTGGCGTTGATGGCCTTGTCCTCTGCCTTGACGGTCAGGTCCAGACCTGCCAGTACCAGATCATCCTTGGCCGCGATGCCATGGCCGTAATCCGCCTTGATGGTCAGGCTGCCTGCGCCGTTGATGGTCAGATCGCACTTGGACCAGATGACCGCATCCACGCCGGACAGATCCGAATCATCCGCGGCACTGTCCTCCGCGGCACTGTCAGTGGATTCCTCTGCCGCGCTTGTATCTGAGTCCTCTGCAGCCTTGTCCGCAGCCTTGCCCGCAGACTCATTCGCCGCGCCTCCCGTGTACTCGCCGCTGACGGTCAGGGTGTTTTCACTGCCCTCAGCAGCCGTCACGAATACTTTATTGGCGCTTTTCACCAGGATGGCAGCGGAAGTGCTGCATGTGATATCCGCTCCGTCCAGAACGATCTGCACCTTGGCGTCATCGGGAGCATCTACGATGATCTGGCCGTCCTTCAGCGTTCCGGAAACGATGTAGGTCCCGTCCTCTGTAATGGTGACCTGATCCTCCTTGCCCAGGCTGATCCGGCTGACCTGCTCCTCGTCATAGGAAGCAGACAGGTCCCGGTCCGTAAACATATCATTGATATCAATGGCCTCACTGTTGGTATAGTAGTCGGCGCCGGAGGCAGACGCGGACGTCCCGTCCTGAGATCCGTCCCCCGATCCGTTCTGGGCGCACCCGCTGAGGGCCGCGCCGGATACCGCCAGCATTCCCGCCAGCATCACTGCTGCGATTCGTTTCTTAAAGAGCATTTGATTCTCCTTCCTGTCTTCCCATGCTGATCTCCAGATTGCCGTTGCGGCAGCGGAGCGCATCGATAAATTCCTTCTCCCTGTCAGTGTCTTTCAGTGTAATGTTCCAGGTCAGTTTGAAAAGGGACCCCATGGCCGTTGTCTTGACCCGGACTAGTTGATTCCTGGATGTATATTCCTCCATCAGATCGTCAAAGAGGTGGGTGTATTCCAGGTCTTCCGGGACAGTCACCCGGAGCTCCCGGTTCGGATCCGACCCGCTGCCCTCGCCCACGTGCAGGAGCTGCATCAATACCATGACACATCCCATGACGAGGGTGAAGAGGAAAGCGTAGGCCAGATATCCCATGCCGCAGATGAGCCCCGCGCCCATGGCCATGAAGATCATCCCGATGTCCTTGGCGGATCCCGGAACGGACCGGAACCGGACCAGACTGAAGGCGCCTGCCACGGCCACGCCCGCGCCGATATTGCCATTGACCATCATGATCACCACCGCCACAATGGCCGGCAGCACCACCAGGGTCAGAATGAAGCTTTTGGTATATCGGCTTCTGAAGGCGTAGACAAAAGCCATGATGATGCCCACCAGGAGGGCGGCCCCGATGCAGATCAGGAAATTCGCCACGTTCAGGGTTCCTGCCGTGCCGCTCAGTATACCTGCTGTACTGGTCAGTGTCTCTGCTGTCCCGCTGCTAAAAAGCCCCTGAAAAATGGAATCCATAGATTGTTCCTCCCGCTGTCATCTGATTCTCTGTTTTACTGTCTCTTGTTCTCTGCTGCGGAGATA
>CAMNJK010000215.1 GCA_946541435.1 uncultured Bacillota bacterium | reverse complement strand
ATGATGCATTAGGAATGATCGAAACCAAAGGTCTGATCGGCTCCATCGAAGCAGCGGATGCTATGGTCAAGGCAGCGAATGTTTACCTGATCGGTAAGAATTTCGTAGGCGGCGGACTGGTAACCGTTATGGTCAGAGGAGATGTCGGCGCATGCAAGGCTTCCGTAGATGCCGGCGCTGCAGCTGCTCAGAGAGTCGGAGAACTGCTCCACGCTCACGTAATTCCCAGACCGCACATCGAAGTTGAGTCCATTCTGCCGGATCCCAAGAATCCGCAGAGACCGGACGAAGGCTAAAGAACAGATATCATCTGACAGAATCAGAATATAACTGACGTACGAGTCAACGATACAACACGGCGTGCAGGCAGTTTCCTGCCTGCACGCTGTCTACATCGCGGCGTTTCCCCTGTCTGACAATGATAGCCCGGGCGGGGATCGCTTCTTTTGTCGTAGTCAGAAGGACGAGGTGAGTGATGAACAAGACTATACTAGTACTGACGGGAAGCCCCAGAACCGGCGGCAACAGCGACCAGCTGGCAGAGGCATTTATCCGCGGCGCCCAGAACGCCGGCAATTTCGTGCTGCGTTTTGATGCCGGAAGGAAACAGATCGGCCCCTGTATCGGATGCCAGGCCTGCGCCGGCGGTAACGGCGGCTGCGCTGTGCAGGATGATTTCGCCGAGCTGTCAGGCTATCTTCAGCAGGCAGATGCCATCGCGATCTTTTCACCCCTGTACTGGTTCAGCTGGCCGGCGGGGATCAAGGCCGCCATCGATAAATTCTTTTCCTACTACTGCTCCGGAACACAGACCAGAGTCAGGGAGAGCATCTTCGTTGTCTGCGGAGAGTCCGATAAGATGGAGACCTATGATTCTATCGTCGCTTCCTATGAGCATACCGCGGAGCTGATGCACTGGGAAAACAAGGGACACATCGTGGTCCCGGGCGTTACGGCTGCCGGTGATGTACAGAACACGCCTGCCATCGCGGGAATGGAGAAGATCGGAACCTACTATTAAGGTGGATTTATTATGAACAAGGTAAGTAATTCAATATTCTACATCGGCGCGAATGATCATGATGTAGACCTGTTTGAGGGGCAGTATGTCGTTCCCAATGGGATGGCCTACAACTCCTATCTGATCGCAGACACCAAGACCGTTGTCATGGACACGATCGCTGCGAACAAGACCGGTGAATGGCTGGCCAATATCGAGGAAGTCATGAACTCCATCGCGGAACAGAATCCCGCGCCGGCCATCCAGACAGCCCAGGATTTCCTGAACGTCGCTCCGAACCAGTTCTCTGCAGGCAGAGGGCAGGGCCCGGATTATCTGGTGGTCCAGCATATGGAACCGGATCATTCGGCTTCCATCCAGGCTTTCGTGGAGAAGTATCCGGGGACCACAGTGGTGGCCAACAAGAAGACCTTCGAGATCATGGAGCAGTTCTTCCCGGACATGACCCTTCGGAACACCCTTGTGGTGAACGAGGGGGATACTCTGCCGCTGGGGACCCACACCCTGAACTTCGTCTTCGCGCCTATGGTGCACTGGCCGGAGGTCATGGTGACCTATGAATCCACCGAGAAGGTCCTTTTCGCTGCTGATGGATTCGGGAAATTCGGCGCCCTGGACAGGGAAGAGCCATGGGCAGATGAAGCCAGACGCTACTATATCGGCATCGTCGGAAAATACGGCGACTTCGTGCAGGATCTTCTGAAGAAGGCCAGCGGACTGGAGATCCGGACCATCTGTCCCCTCCACGGACCGGTGCTGAAGGAGAACCTGGGATACTATCTGGATCTCTATGACAAATGGTCCGGATACAAACCGGAGGACAAGGGCGTGGTCATCGCCTACACTTCCGTGTACGGCCACACCAAAAAGGCTGTGGAGATCCTGCGTGACGATCTGAAGAACAGAGGCGTCCCGAATGTGGAGGTCTATGACCTTGCCAGGGATGACATGGCAAAGGCTGTGGATGCTGCCTTCCGCTATGACAAGCTGGTCCTGGCAACCACCACATACAATGCGGAGATCTATCCCTTCATGCATTACTTCCTGATCAACCTGCGGGAGCGCAACTTCCAGAACCGGACCATCGGTCTCATTGAGAACGGTTCCTGGGCTCCTGCCGCAGCCGGAATCATGAAGGACATGCTGTCCGGGTGCAAGAACCTGACCTTTGCGCAGACCACGGTGACCATCCGGTCTGCCCTGAATCAGAAGAGCACCGAACAGCTCAGGAAGCTGGCGGATGAAATGTCTGCCGGTTACGGCGTGCGCAGACCCAAGGCGGAGCCTGTGGATCCCACCGCTCTGTTCAAGATCGGTTATGGGCTCTATGTGGTGACCTGCAACGACGGCATCAAGGACAACGGCCTGATCGTCAACAGCGTCTCCCAGGTGAGCGACAAGCCCAACCGGATCGCTGTGAACATCAACAAGGCCAATTACTCCTGCGATGTGATCATGAGAACGGCCCGGCTGAATGTCTGCACCCTCAGTGAAGAATGCACCTTTGACATCTTCAAGCGTTTCGGATTCCAGTCCGGCCGCGACGCCAGCAAGTTCGACGGCTTTGAAGACTGCGACCGGTCCGCCAACGGGCTGCCCTTCCTGACCAGATACGCCAATGGATTCCTGTCCCTGCAGGTCTATGCCACAGTGGATATGGGGACCCACATCCTCTTCCTGTGCGATGTGACGGAGTCCGAGGTCCTGAACAATGTCAACACCATGACCTACAGCTACTATCAGGAGCACGTGAAGCCGAAACGTCCCCAGGAGAAGAAGGGCTGGATCTGCGATACCTGCGGCTATGTCTATGAGGGCGAGGATCTTCCGGGCGGCTTTATCTGCCCGCTCTGCGGAGAGAAGGATCCCAATCGCTTCCACTATGGCAGTGTCGCCGGCGGCGCTCCGAGCAAAGGCTGGATCTGCAATGTCTGCGGATATGTCTATGAAGGAGACCAGCTCCCAGCGGATTACGTCTGTCCCATCTGCAAGCACGGCGCGTCCGACTTCAGCAAGATCGGATAAAAAGGGCAGGGAGCCTGAGCGCAGGACGGAAGAGCAGGGGCCTGATCGAAGGACGATACAACAG
>CAMNJK010000214.1 GCA_946541435.1 uncultured Bacillota bacterium | reverse complement strand
TTCTTTCATCTGATTCGACCGGAGACAGATCCTCTAATCTTACTTCGCCTTCCGCTTTATTCTCAGCAGTCAGGTATTCATCCTGAACCCTCAAAAACTCATCGCTGATCGGCTCCGGCATACGGATATTCATAAGACCTCTTAGCAGATTCTTCTGCTCCTGTTCGTCTGCCGGTATCTTTACGTCAGATGCATCTGATCTCTCCGCCAGCAGCTGTTCGATCAGCCATACTCTCTGTTCTTCATGTGTCATTTTCCTTACCTTCCTGCTTTTTGATCTGCATCACGAGGAAACCGCAATTCTCGCAGTAATAAGCTTCCTTGCCCCGGCCGAACAGCTTTTTCTCAGCAACGACCACATCCTCTGCCTTTTCCCTGCCGAAGGCCCTGCTGGTCCAGATGATATCTCTGGATGACTCCAGGCTTCCCTTCTCCATTTTACTCCTGCAATTCGGACAACGCATGCTTTTTACCGCCTTTCTTTTATTTCACGATCGATCCAGGCCATCAGAAAGTCTACGATCCTTCTCTGCTGGTCTGCGGTCAGCTCCACTCCCTGCGGCACATGATACCATTTCTCCAGACATCCTCTGCAGCAGCAGGCGCAGGCATGCTGGGCGATGAAGACGGGATGTCCCCGCATGGGTGTCTGTTTCCCGTCGTTTTTTGGAAAGGCTGGCGCAAGTTTTACCGCAATAAAATCGGCGGCATGCGACCGGATCACCTCCATGCCCTTCTCATCGATGTACTGCAGGTCCTTCTCGCCCAGATGGAACCGCATCCGGAACCTGGACCTGGCCAGCTTTTCAAATGCCTGCTCCTTTGTCTGCATAGAAAGTTCCTTTCTGTCATATGTCCATCTCTTGCCTATTCAAAGGTCATTCTCATCTGATCTGAAACATAGGTCTCCTGCCGCGCCAATGTGATCCGATCGCCTTCCATCTCATGTCCGATCAGAAAGGGACTGTCCGGATCATGCTGCCGCATATTCTGACGGACAAGCGCCTTATCATCATTGGCATAACAATAACGGCAGTCATGGGCGCATGTATTGTACGCGCCGATATCGTGTCCCAGAAGGCAGCTGCACTCCGGTCTCGCCCCGGCCTCTGACCTGGGGATGTTTAGATATTCTCCTGACGACCGTTCCAGGATCTGCTGTGTCATGCACCCGGAGATATCCACCCCATAGGCCGCCAGATCTGTCCCTTCCACGCAGCTTCGAACGGTTATGCCATTCTTCTTTCCAGCCTTTGCGAAAGCTGACCCAATGGCAATGCGTTCGTCCTGCTGCACCCTGCGGCCCTGCGGAAAGTTCCGCTTTGTTTTCTCATAGAGATCGATAAAGCTGATCACACACTGGCTGGTATAGCCCTTCAGGTTCTCCGCCATCTGTGAGAAGACTTCGATATGGGTCTCTACACTGTAATCGGGCGAGATGAAGATCGGGTCATACCTCCAGCTGATGGAATCCGGTCCCACGTGATCAGAGATCCGCTTGAATGTTTCCATGACGGATTCCCTGGGCGGAACATTCGGCTCGATCTCCGGCCCATAGGGTGTGATGGTCACGAACCAGAAGGGGTGAAAGACATCGAATTCCTTCAGGTAGGGAATCAGGGGCGCCGGATTCTTGGAGCAGAAGGCCATGATATCCACCAGCTCCGGAGTCAGCAGATACTTTGTCACCTGCTGCGGATGATACGGATTGCGGACCAGCACATAACCCTCCCGGATCCGGTTCCTGAGCCATCGGCTGTAAAAAGCCGGGATATCTGTTCTCATGCCTGTGTTGATGATCATCGTTTTTTATTCTGATGCTTTCCTCTCCTCATAAATGACTTTTGACCCCGATAAGCCGTTTTTCCAGCAAAACCAGGTTTACCCCCGGGATCCCATTGAAAACCGTCGGTACGATGCCGATCTCGTCATATCCATGGTTTTTATAGAAAGCTCTGGCCGCAGCATTTCTCGCATTGGTGTCCAGGCGCAGAAACCTGCATCCATGCTCCAGCGCGTAGTCTTCATAGAATTCCAGGAACTCGCCACCAAGCCCCTGTCGTTTCACTTTGCCGGAAATCACCAGTGTATGCAGCACCATGATTTCCTCATCCTTCGCAGGATACTGCCAGTTCCCCCTGCTGTACACATCCACCTGGATCTGATTGATGATACCTGTACCCAGAATATGGCCTTCCGCGTCCTCCTGCACGAACATGTCTCCCCGCTTCACCGAGAGTTCCGCAGTTTCCCGCACAGGATACACATCCCGCAGCCACCCGGTGGTCGTCTCCCCGGCCTCCTCTCTGGAATGGATCTCATCGTAAAGCCCGGCGATCGCCGGGATATCTTCACTTGTCGCTTTTCTGATCATCATGCTTTTCTCCTTTTCCTGTGGTTTCTTCCGATGATGTACACGATGAGCGCGGCTGAAGACATCACGATCGTCAGGACACTCTGCTCTAATACACTGTGTTTTTTTTCATTCAGGTTGTTCGTCGACTTCATGGTATAGACCTTGATCTATATTTCCGGATTTGATATAGCTTTTCTCTATTATAACTGATGCGATGGATACTGACTATAAAAAAGAAACTCCGGAGTGAGATCCACTCCGGAGTAATCGTTTCTTCAGAAGAATGAAGCAAAGTCCGCTTCCTATTTGTTCATCTGCGTTGCGGACATTCCCCAAAAAAACACTCTATATGAACGCATCATAATACCGAATCAGCATCGCATCGGTTGTCTGATAGTAGTTCTCTCCCCGGAAGAAATCTTCTAACTCTTCAATGCAGAAATCCAATTCTCCCTGGCGATGTTCGTTTTTAGGATCGTCTTTTGTAAGTTCAAGAAGTTCTATAGCCTTTGCACAGAACCGCTCCTGTTTTTCACGATCATTTTTATTTTTCCATCGAATCGCCCGTGCGACCTCGCTTCCCACATTGGCGAGTTGCATCCCGATGGGCATGTTAAACCATCTCATCCTTCTATCCATTGCTCTACGATCTCCCTGATTCTTTGTCTTGCCTCCGGGTCCGCCACATCTCTGCCTGCACGTGGATACCCTGCCTCTCTGTTCCTGGGTGGATTGATCAGGGAATCATATTCTATT
>CAMNJK010000213.1 GCA_946541435.1 uncultured Bacillota bacterium | reverse complement strand
GCCGGAACGCCGGACTATTTTACTGTGGTGGGAATCCTTCCCGGCGCAGCGCCGGGGAAGACCTACATGATCCGGGGAAATTTCACCGAGCATCCTGTTTACGGAGAACAGTTCAAGGTCACGGCCTACGAAGAGCGGATGCCATCCTCCGAGGAGGGAATCCGCGAGTTTCTGGCCTCCGGCGCCATGAAGGGGATCGGCCCCAAGACAGCGGCGGCCATCGTGGACCGGTTCGGAGAGGATACCTTTCGGATCATTGCGGAGGAACCCCACCGGCTGACGGAGGTGTCGAAGATCGGACCCAAGACCGCGGTGAAGATCTCGGAAGCTTTCGCCCAGCAGCGGGAATTCGCGGGGGTGACGCTGAAGCTGCAGCAGTACGGGATCAGCGCTTCCTACGCTTTTCGGCTGTATCAGAATTATGGCGCGGACACAGTGGCCGTCATCGAGGAAAACCCCTATCAGCTGATCGATGATGTGCACGGGATCGGATTTGTGAAGGCAGACCGGATCGCCCGCAGGATCGGGTTCGAACCGGATGACCCCTTCCGGATCCGCAGCGGGATCCTGTTTACCCTGACCCACTTCGCGGCGGATGGCCATACCTATCTGCCGGAGGAGGAACTCTGCGAAAAAGCCGCGCAGATCCTGGAGCTGTCCATGGATCAGATCCGGGAACAACTGGCCCTGATGGCGTTTGCGGGAGACATCCATGTGGACCAGCTGGAAGGCCGGCGTGTCGTATATCTGCAGCAGTATTATCTGGCGGAGCAGCGGGTGACCGCCAATCTGCGCCAGCTGCGGGCAGCGCCCCTGAAACCCGTGGACGGAGAAGTGGATTCCCTGATCCGGAGAACCGAAGCCGCCACCGGGATCCACCTCAGCGAAAACCAGAAGGACGCGGTGCGGCGGTCTCTGGAAAACGGTGTTTCCGTCATCACCGGCGGCCCCGGCACCGGCAAGACCACCATCATCAATTCCATCATCGAGATCCTGGAGGAAAGCGGACTGGACACCGCCATCGCGGCCCCCACAGGACGCGCCGCCAAGCGGATCACCGAGACTTCAGGCCATCCGGCCTCTACCATCCACCGGCTGCTGGAATACAGCTATTCGGAAGATGACTCCGTGCTCCGCTTCGGCAGGACAGCGGAGAATCCCCTGGATCATGACGCTGTGATCATCGACGAAGCATCCATGATCGATCTGCAGCTGATGGACGCCCTGCTGAATGCCCTTAGGCCCGGGACCCGCCTGCTTTTGGTCGGGGATGATGACCAGCTGCCCTCCGTGGGAGCCGGCAATGTCCTGCGGGATATGATCAGCAGCGAATATATTTTCTGCATGAAGCTGACGGAGATCTTCCGGCAGGCCCGGGAGAGCATGATCGTCGTCAATGCCCACCGCATCAACAAGGGGGAATACCCGGACTGCAACGCCAGGGGCAAGGATTTCTTCCTCCTGCGCCGGGCCAGCGAGAAGGAAATGCTGGAGACCATCCTGGATCTTTGCGTGCGCCGGCTGCCGGGATATTATCCCCAGACGGATCCCATCCGGGATATCCAGGTGCTGACCCCGGTGCGAAAGGGGACGCTGGGATGCCTGAACATGAACGGCCGTCTGCAGGAGGTGCTGAACCCGCCGGATCCGGAAAAAGCGGAAAAGGTCCACGGGGACCGCATCTTCCGGGAGGGAGACAAGGTCATGCAGATCCGCAACAACTATGAGATGCAGTGGCGCGACAGCGCGGACTTCAGCGAGGGGGAAGGCGTTTTCAACGGCGATGTGGGCTTCGTCCAGACCATCGATACGGAATTCAATGAGATGACCGTCGTCTTTGACGGCAGCAGATATGTGACCTACCAGTTCGGTCAGCTGGATGAGCTGGAGCTGGCCTATGCCGTGACGGTGCACAAAAGCCAGGGCAGTGAATTTCCCATTGTTGTCATGCCCATCAGCTGGTTCCCGCCGGTACTGGCCACCCGCAATCTTCTCTATACAGGGGTGACCAGAGGCAAGGAAGCCGTGGTCCTGGTGGGATCCGAGAACAAGCTGCACGGCATGGTGGACAACAACCGCATCAGCCGCCGCTATTCCGGGCTGGCCTGGCGCCTGCGCCGGCTGCTGGATCTGGAGAATGAGCTGCGTCTGGCAAGTCAAAAGACGCGTTAGACCAGAACGAGCGAAAATCCGGAAGGATTGGGAAAAGGGATAAAGATTGGGGAAAAAGGGATATGGGAAAACGGGCGCGAACGCTCCTTCGGATTCTGGAGGAAGCGGTTTTTCCCGCCGGACTCTACTGCGTGTCCTGCGGGTCTTTGATCGATAAAAGCCGCAGTTACAGCCTCTGCGACGACTGCATCAGGAAGTTCCACTGGATCACGGGACGGACCTGTGAGAAGTGCGGGAAGGCCATGCCGGACACCAGCCACGGCAGGCTTTGCTACGACTGCATGCAGGAGGATCACTTCTTTGTCAGGGGCTTTTCCTGTCTGACCTACGGACTCTATGAACGAAAACTCATGATGGATCTGAAATACGCCGGCCGGGGTTACCTGGCCCGTATTTTTGGTGACATGATGTTTGACCGGATGGAGAGTGAGATCGCAGGAGGGATCGTATCTGACGCCGCCACGGGGGAAGCAGTCCGGATCGACATCATCGCGCCGGTGCCGGTAAGCCGGGGCAGGCTGCGCCGGCGGGGCTACAATCAGTCCGAGGTCATGGCCCGGCAGTTTCACCGCCGCTGGCAGGACTGGGCCCTGGACCGGGAGGAAGCGGCTGCGTGTCCGCCGTCCGCGGCCGGGACCGCGCTGCCTGCATCTTTGTCCGCGCCCCGGTTCCGGCCCCATCTCCTGCACCGGACCCGGGAGACCCGGATGCTCCGAAGCCTCAATCCGACAGAGCGCCGGATGGCCCTGGAGAACGCCTTCGCGGTTTCCCCGCGGGAAAGGCAGGCGCTGCAGGGCCGGACTGTATTATTGATAGACGACATCTACACCACCGGCGCGACAGCCGACGCCTGCGGACAAGCTTTGCTTGCCGGCGGGGCGGGGGCGGTTTATCTGCTGACCCTTTGTTCCGGCGGCAACCGCCGGCCGACTGACACCGATCAATAAGG
>CAMNJK010000212.1 GCA_946541435.1 uncultured Bacillota bacterium | reverse complement strand
CGCCGATATCATGGCAGACGCCAACAAGCTGATCGAGGCCTGACACCGAAGCAGAAAAATCCTAAAAAACTTTCGATGTAACACTTGACATCACAACGAAACCGTAGTACACTTTCGTTGTAACAAACAACATCACAACTAAGAGGAGGTACTACCAATGTCTAATTATAGTAAAGTCAGTGTTGCAAACGATCCGAGAACAGAACTGCATGATCAGCTGGGACTCACCGGCGCCGAGATCAGCATCAATCATCTGCCCGCGGGAGCCAGCGTTCCTTTTGTGCATTCCCACAAGCAGAATGAAGAGATCTACATCATCCTGTCCGGCAAGGGCAAGGCCGTGGTCGATGGAGACACCATTGAGCTCGCCGGCGGAGATATGGTCCGGATCGCGCCGGAGGGCAAGAGACAGTTCTTCGCGGCGGAGGATTCCGAGATCAGCTACGCCTGCATCCAGGTCAAGGCCGGTTCTCTGGGAGCCTACACCGCGGACGACGCGGTCATCGAATAAGGCCCGGACAGCCCAACCCAAACCACAAATAATAAGAACACGATGCGGGACAGTCGACCCAAAGGCTGCCCCGCATTTTTTTTCGCCCCGGCCGGCGCATGCGCAGCATCATAAGAAATATGCTATAATCCTGACAGAGCACTAAAAGCAACAGAGGTGACAGACATGAAGAAATCATTCATTATCCGCATGTGCATGATCCTGCTGGCCGTAGGGATCGCCATCGGCTTTGCGCCCATGGGCGGGGAGATGTATTCCCATGCAGCCGGCAAGGTCAGACTCAGTCAGACAACCATCAAGGGCCCGGAAGGACAAAAGGTCCAGCTGAAGGTCACCGGCACCAAGAAGGCCGTGAAGTGGACCACCAGCAACAGGAAGGTGGCCAAGGTCAGCAAGCGGGGCTTCGTGACCCTGAAGAAGAAGGGAAGCTGCGTCATCCGCGCAAAGGCTGGCAAAAAAACGCTGCAATGCCGGGTGAAGGTCAGGAAGAGAAAGAACTTCGTTTCATTCGACAATGATGTGATCCGCAGGGAAGTGGCGGATGAGACCGACTATACGGTATCCGGCGGCAGCGGAGACAGCATCCGGGTCAGCCTGCCCACGGACGATGTTGTGGAAGAGCTCCGGGAAGGGGACGTGGTCCTGCTTCCATCCAATGAGGAGACCGACGGACTCGCCATCAAGATCAGCAGCATCACCACCAGCGGGAATCATACCATCCTCACCGGTGTGACGCCGGATCCGGCAGAGGTGTTCAAGGAAGTGGACATCGAAGAGATCTTCACCGCGGACATGGACCAGTTCCAGCCCGATACTTCCGTGGTACGGAATGTCCGGCCGGCCACGAAGGGGGAGAAGCGGGAACTGCGGGCCGCAGCCAAAGAAGCAGCCAAAGGAGCGTCCAAAGGCGCTTCCAGAGGCGCGTCGGATGAAGGTGACAACGAAACCGATTTTACCATCGCAGGCGCCCGTACCATCGAGATCGAAAAAGGTCCCATCTCCGGTTCCTTCACCGTGGGAAAGCCAAAGGTCACACCCAACATCAACCTGGTCCGGAAAGGCCTGTCCATGCGGGTGAAGGATTTCGATGTGAACATCGATTACGCGGCAAACGCATCCATCTCTGCCAGCAAGGACATCGAGATCGATCCATTCTATCTCGGCGCCATCCCCGATATCAAGCTGCCCTACGGATTTGTGGGGGATATCATCTTCTACGTGGATGTGGATCTGGATGGTTCCTTTACTGTGGAAAGCAGCCTTCATATCGATGCAGGCGTGAACTATACCGGCTCCGGAAAACCCAAAACATACAACAATTCCTCTCTGGAGAACCAGCTTTCCTTCCAGGGGAACCTCAAGGTACTGCTCAAAACAGATGCCTGCGTGGGCTGGGGCGGTTACTGGGACAAGAAGTCCAGGGTACGTAAGTGGTCCGTGGACCTTGCCGTGGTAGGCGTCCGGGCCGGGCCAGGTTTTGCACTGGAGGAGACATACCACGCCAACAAGCCGAACCAGTGCGATGACCTGTCGGCCTATCTCTACGTGGACCTGGCGGTCACCGCTGTGAAGGATCGGGAGACACGAAAAGAGAAGATCAATCTGGTCAAGCTCCTGTTTGACAATGCCCATCTCAAAAGCAGCTGGACCCTGCTGGACAATGACAGCAGCAATCCCATCCGGACCACAGCCCACTTTGAGGACGGTGTGAAGGTGCCGGTCTGTACGTATGAAAGCCCTGTGACCTGCCTCAAAAACATCAGCATGCTGGGGCAGACCTACGCGGCGGTGGCGGGCAAGTATGCCATCACGGACCAGGGCGGCGCGGATGCCTACCACATGTACAAGGACCGCCGCAGCTCCCTGGAGTTTGATTTCTACGGATCCATTCCGGGACCCAACTATGAATACTATGACGATCTCCTTGTGGGCGACGAGGATCTCTGCTGCGGCATGCACGGAACGGCAGCTGATATGCTGGGCATCGACAAAGAGATGACCGTCGCCAGGTTCCAGAAGATCTCCGGCATGGAGCTGAATCCCGGAGAGGAGATACCCAGGTCCGCGCCGAACTGCCTTGCCATGACGGAGGTTTATGAGGGCATGTACGCCATGATCAAGATGCCGGGCGTCAGCCACAAATGCCTTCTGTTCTTCCAGGACGCCTATGATGAAGGCAGGATCACACCGGACACAAAAGTCTTCCTGGAGGCAGGAAAACCGGATACCAAAAGCGCTTATGAGCCTGTTCTCAGTGAATACGAAGACATGATGGCCAGGATCGACGCAGGTAAAAATTTCGATCCCTACGATCTTCAGAAATATGGATATCAGTACATCTACGGCGAAATCGCTCAGTACGCCGTTGGTTTTCTCGGGACAAGCTACCGGCCGCAATACGCGGAGAAGGACATCAATGGAGACGGAACCAGGGAGCTGATCATCAGCTTGGATACCACCGATGGCGGCTATGTTCCCGGGAGCATCTTCACCCTGAACAAGTCGGGCAAACCGGTGAAACTGATCGACTGCAGCAGCATCATGAACCGAGGCTATCTGGCGCTGTATGCAGACGGTGTCATCGAATTCACTTTTGAATATGCGGGAGGATATCCCACATCCGAGTTCTACGTTCTGAAA
>CAMNJK010000211.1 GCA_946541435.1 uncultured Bacillota bacterium | reverse complement strand
GCCGGCGGAGCTGCTGGTGGTGCTGCAGCAGGCGGCGGAACCGCACCGGCACCGGTAGCAGGCGCTGGCGACGATGGTGGAACCGCCATCAATGATGGCGCTACACCGCGTTCTGATGCTCCGGACACAATCGATGATCAGGATTCACCGCAGGCAAATACGCCGGATGGAACTGACATCAACGGCAACGAGAGCCCGAAAGCTGAGGGCAATGGTCCTTCCCCGCTGCTGATCGGCGGCGTTGGAATCGTAGCAGTCCTGGCACTGCTGGCCTGGTTCCTGAGCAGAAAACGTAAAAACGATGAGGCCTAAAAACCTCCAATGATCTCTGACACCCCACTCCCAGAGTGGGGTGTTATTTTGCAGTCTGTGGATTGAGAAACATAGTGCAGTGTGATATAATAACTGGAAAGTGATTTTTACCAAAACAGGGGGAAATAATGAGCGCAAAGAGAAGGAAGAACCCATTGATCAGCCTGATCAATCTCATCGGGACACTGATCTTGATCGCGGCGATCGTGGTGGGACTTGCCCTGGCCGTCCCGAAGGTGGCGGGCATCCAGTCTTATGTGGTGGTCTCCGGCAGTATGGAGCCCAGCATTCCCGTGGGCAGCCTGGTTTACGTCAGGGGCTGCGATCCGCAGACCATCGCCCCGGGCGAAGTGATCATGTTCTATAAGACCCGACAGGCTGATGTAACAGTGACCCACCGGGTGGTTGAGAATCATCCTGAGGACGGCGAACTCATCACCAAGGGAGACGCCAATGCCCAGAACGACCTGGAGCCGACACTCTATCAGAACGTCATCGGCCGGGTGCTTCTGCACATACCTAAGGCAGGGCTCATTGCAGCGCCTCTGGCCACTATGAAAGGAAAGATCGGGCTTCTGCTGGTGATCCTGGCAGGATTCCTGTTAACAGAGGTCGGCAGCCGCCGGCCCAATAAGAAACGGGAGGAGAAAGAATGAAACTCAAGAAGTTACTGATCCTGCTTCTGGCAGGGGTCATGGCTGTTTCCATGGCAGGCTGCGGCGGCGGAGCTGCAGAGCAGCAGGCAGAGGAGCAGGAACAGCAGGAAGATACCTGGGAACTGGTGAAGGAGGCTTACGTCTACTCCTATCCTCTGGTCCTCATGGATGCCACCAAGAAGGCTATGACCAACACCGATGAGCCCACGGACCGCCGTGCGCCCATCAACCAGTTCATGCATGCCAGCGAGGCGGCGTCTTCGGATTACCAGGATGTCACGTCTCCGGATGTGGACATGTTCTATTCTCAGGCGATGCTGGACCTGTCCAATGACGCAGTGGTGCTGCACAAGCCTTACTCATCCCGGTTCATGTCCATCGAGATCATGGACGCCTGGTCCAACTGTGTGAAGATCCTGGGCACCGGCGGCGAGGACGAGGGGGATATGACCTATCTTCTCACGGGCCCCGGGTTCAAAGGCGAAGTGCCTTACTATATGACTCAGATCAAGCTTCCCACCACCATGGGATGGATCTGTGCCCGCATTGAGTGCAACGGTGACAACGATATCAGCAACGTGGAGTATCTTCAGAAGAACCTGACCGCTGAGGCTTTGACCTTCTATGAGTCAGGGGAAGAGCCGCCCATCGGGGTTTACGACGAGGCGGAAGACTTTGTGCCTGCGGAGTACGTGGACGAGCTCGCTCCCGGGGACTACTTCACCCGCGTGAATGAGTTGATGAAGGAGAATGCCGGCACCAAGGACGACAAAGCCCTCCTGGACCGGCTGGCAGCCATCGGTATTGGCCCCGAGCAGACCTTTGATGCGAAGGTCCTGGGGGAAGATGCTGACGCCAAGTGGGAAGATCTGAAGGCAAATATCCTCCCTGAGCTGAGGGAGGCCTGTGCTGAGCAGATCGTGAAGAGCGGCGGATTCACTTACTGTGGAGAGCCCATCGCGGACTTTGGCACCAACTATAATTACCGCGCACTGGTGGCCATGACGCAGTTCGGCGCCATGCCGGCATCCGTATGTGTGAACCTGCAGGCGGACACCGACTCAGAGGGCAATCCTTTGACGGGTGACGAGGCCTATGTCCTGCACATCAAGTCGGGAGACCTGCCGCCGGTGAAGGATGGCGGATCCTGGGCATTCACGGCCTACGACGCGGACGGCTACCTGATCGATAACGACATCGACCGCAACTGCATCAACGAGGACAGCGAGGTCGTTTACAACGATGACGGTTCCCTGGACCTGTATCTGCAGGCCGACGAGCCAGAGGACGAGAACCAGCTGAAGAACTGGCTCCCCGTGGGCGAGGAGGAGTTCCAGCTGAGCCTGCGGATCTACCTGCCGGGTGATGACCTGTTCGAGGGCAACTGGAAGGCCGTCAAAGTCAAGAAGAGCAAGAAGAAATAAAAAGCTTTGCGAGATAAGGCGAGGAAGCGGATGAGTGATTGGAAAGAGCGGCGCGTGACGGAACTGAATGAGATGCTTGCCCGGGAAGGACGGAGTGTAACGCTTCGGATGGAGCCGGAGGGCCTGACCCTGACGGACGGGAATCTGTCTATCCGCGGGGATCTGACTCAGATGATCCCGCGGCTTGCTCCCGGAAGACTGCAAGGCGAGTTTCTGGTGAAAGCCGCGAAGATGAAGGGCGACTCCGGGGACCAGCTCCTGGCGGTGGATGCCACCGCAGGGCTGGGCGAGGATTCCCTGCTACTTGCCGCCGCAGGCTGGCGGGTGATCCTCTTCGAATATGACCCGGTGATCGCGGCACTGCTTCAGGATTCCCTGGAGCGGGCGGCTTGCGTTCCGGAACTTGCCGATGCCGTATCCCGCATGGAACTGCGGGAAGAGGACAGCATAATGGCGCTGCGGGGAATGGACCCTGCGCCGGATCTGGTGCTGCTGGATCCCATGTTCCCTGAACGGCAGAAAAGCGCACTGGTGAAGAAGAAGTTCCAGCTCCTGCAGCAGCTGGAAAGCCCTTGCGCCGAAGAACGAAGCCTGCTTGCAGCCGCATTGGCAGCCTGCCCACGGAAGATCGTCATCAAGCGGCCGCTGAAAGGCCCCTTCCTGGGCGCCAGGAATCCCAGCTATTCCATTAAAGGAAAAGCGATCCGATATGACTGCATCGTGCTGCCGCGCTAGGCAGCACTTTTTCATAAGAGCTCGG
>CAMNJK010000210.1 GCA_946541435.1 uncultured Bacillota bacterium | reverse complement strand
CTCCTTGGCATGCTCGGCCTGTTTCGCCATGAGCTTCTCGTCCAGATCGGTCTTGTCCAGGATCGCCTTGGCCTTCTTGTCCAGCTCTGCCTTCTCCAGGGCCTCGCCGGCCTTGTCCTTCAGCTTCTCTGCGCCGGTCAGAACCTTCTCGTCCAGGTCTGTCTTGTCCAGAGCGCCCTGTACCTTGTCCTTGGCTTCGCCTGCTTTGGCCAGGATCTTCTCGTCTACATCGGTCTTGTCCAGCAGCTCTCCGGCCTTGGCCTTCAGTTTATCATCGATGTCAGTCTTCTCCAGTGCATCGTCCAGTTTATCCTTTACCTTGGTGAATTCTTCCTTCAGATCCATACAGTTTCTCCTTTCGTAGGTTTACTACAACTCTTAGGTAAATTATAGCACCGTGGGTCCCAGTCGACAAGTGTTACAGCTTGATCTCATGGGTGGTCATGATGCCCTCTCTCTGCACCCCCCGCACAAAGTCTTCCGCCGGGTATCCGAAGGCCAGGATCGCGCCGAAGTAGCGGTCCTCCGGGATCCCCAGGAGGCTCTGGACTTCCGGCATCTTGGACAAAGCCCCGACGGGCATGGTCTCAATGATGCAGCCAAGTCCCCTGCTGGCGCAGATCAGATCGAACCAGGACGCTGCCAGGAACGGGTCGATGTGCCAGCAGCCGACGCCCTTGGGGGAACTGACCACCAGAATATGAGGGGCGTTCAGGAAGAACATATCCCCGTGATTCCGGGTGGGCTCCAGGGCGATCTGGCATTCCCAGTCCGTCTTGTTGAAGGTTCCGGGATACACGCCCTCCTCTGCCAGTTCAAAGGCCCGGTCGTGGACCAGTTTCCGCAGCTTGTCCATGGTCTCCTTCTCGTAGACCACGGAGAACTCCAGGCTCTGGCGGTTGCTTCCCGTGGGGACGTTCTCCAGAAGCTGCAGCATCTCATCGATCTCTTCTCTGGGCACCTCCTTGTCCAGGAAGTTGCGGCAGGATCTTCTCATCCGCATGAGAGCCGCCAGCTGGTCCGCCGTTGCCTGCTGATCCGGCGTGACGGAATCCTGCGGGTCCTTTCCCAGAATGGAAATGGCGCCGGTGGGACAGACCGCCATGCAGCGCTGGCAGCGGTAGCATCCCGCCCATCCGCAGACACCGTCCACCTCCGGGCGCATTCTGACCTCACCGCCTGCTTCCGGA
This sequence comes from uncultured Bacillota bacterium, assembly GCA_946541435.1. Classification (GTDB taxonomy): domain Bacteria; phylum Bacillota; class Clostridia; order Peptostreptococcales; family Anaerovoracaceae; genus Lentihominibacter. Next base: position 1,978 of record CAMNJK010000210.1, on the reverse strand, counting down.
TCCTCGAACAGGATCTGAGACGAACACACATCTATGCAGCGGCCGCAGTGGATGCACTTCTCCGGGTTCGACCGGAACCGGAAACTCTCCGTCAGAAAATCTCCATTATATAAATAAGTCATATTGATCCTCCGTTTCTATATGATCTCCCAATCCCGGTTGATGACAATAAGGGCCGCATCCCCCACCGCATCGGTCCCATGGAGTGTGACCCGGTACTCCCCGGTGCGGGGCACCTCCACGTAGGTGTTTCCGGTAATCACATCCGGGTGCTCAAAGATCGCAGGGAAGCCTTCTGTTTCTATATACAGCCCCAGGGACCCGGAAGTCTTATTGATGACGACCTTGATGAGATCACCATCCTCCAGCCAGACAGTCTCAGAGGCGTCGCCATTAAACCCGTCGAAGGCGACGGCCAGCGGATCCTCCGATGTTTTCCAGATATTCTGCCCTTCGCATGCAGCAAGGCAGACAGACAAAATCAATACCAGAATAATTGCTTTTGCAATTCTCTTCATCCGGCTCTCCTTTCATGAAAAGAAAAATCCCCCGGTCGCCCGTTTCGGACGACCGGGAGACATCGTTTCTGCAGATCAGACCTTGTCCCACAATCTCATCGTACGATCGATGATCTTCGGATCGGTGTTCCGTCGTTTCAGTTCTTTGGCATACATTGCCTTGGTCATGCCCATCTTCTTGTAAGCTGCCAGGAACTTTCTCTGGTAGCGGTTCATGTAGATGATGTAGCCAACGACGTAGGCTGCGCCAAGGATCAGAACGGGAAGCCCGAACTTCCATCCGGCGGTGACCCAGACTGCAACGACTGCGATGGCCCAGACGATCAGAAGGATCTGGTGGATCCGGGTGATCTTCTTCATGTTGATCTGCTTGGGCATCTCGACATCCTGGGCTCTCATCATATTCTTGGCCATGTTGTTCTGAAAGGCCTTGGTTGGTCTGCTGTACTGTGGAATATTACGTTGTTTCTTGCTCATAATTCCTCCTATCCATACTATAATAGCACAATCATGTGCGTGTATCTATAGGGAATTTACAGATAGTGATAAATATTTCTCTTCCGGAAGATCAGGACGGCGGCAGTGATCAGGGCGGCCGCCTCGAACAGGATCACGGCCAGCCAGATCCCCTCCAGCCCCAGGAAATGCGGCAGGATCAGGATGGCTGCCACCTGGTACACCAGAGTCCTGAGGGTGGACAGCAGCGCAGAGGTCTTGCCATCCCCCAGGCTCGTGAACAAAGACGAACTGTATATGTTATACCCACTGATCAGGAAGGTCACGGAAAAGATCCGGAACCCGTGCTCCGTCATGCTTTGCAGTCCGGGATCATACCCCACGAAGATCCGGGTCAAAGGCCCGGCTGCCGCCTGGGACAGCAGGAACATAATGATGGCAAAAACTCCGATCAGCCGGGTGCTGATGCGGAAGAGATTCTTCAGTTCATCATGATTGCCCGCCCCATGGTGAAAGCTGGTGATGGGGGCACTGCCGAACACAAAGCCCAGGAAAATAGAAAGAAAGATAAAGTTCACGTACATCACCACTCCGTAGGCCGCCACACCATCGGCGCCGGCGAACCGAATGAGCTGGTGATTGTACAGGATGGTCACAAGAGATCCGGAAATGCTGTTTACCATTTCCGAAGCGCCGTTTCCGCAGGCCCGCAGAAGGACCGGCAGCTCCAGCACCGTCCGGGTCAGCCGAAGAAGGCTGTCATTCTGCCGGGCGAAATAGATCAGCGGCACGCCGCCTCCCACGAATTCACTGATGGTGGTGGCTGCTGCGGCGCCGGCGATCCCCCAGTGGAAGACCGCGATGAACAGCGCATCCAGTACCATGTTGGTACAGCCCGCCAGCACCGTCATATACATTCCGAGGCGGGGCTTCTCCGCGGTGGTGAAGTAGGTCTGAAAGGCCACCTGCAGCATAAAGAAAGGCAGGCTCAGAAGATTGATCCG
>CAMNJK010000209.1 GCA_946541435.1 uncultured Bacillota bacterium | reverse complement strand
CTTCCCGCCATGGAAGGCGGAAACTCCTGCAGCAGTTTTTTTCTAATTATTTTTTTCTAATTATTCTTTTCTGATCATTCTTCGATCACGATGCTTTCGATCACAGGCTGATCCCCGGGAGGGATGGTCCCGTTGTCATCGGTCGGCTGTGCGTCCTTTGCAATCTGGTCGGCGACATCCATTCCGTCTGTCACATAACCGAAGGCCGCGTATTGTCCGTCGAGGAAAGTGGAGTCCGCCACTGTGATAAAGAACTGGGAGCTGGCGGAATCGGGATCCGCCGCGCGGGCCATGGAGATAACACCCTTCACATGGCTGATGGGGTTGTCGAATCCATTGGCGGCAAATTCTCCCTTGACGTTCTCGGAAGACCCGCCGGTACCGTTCCCCTCCGGGTCTCCGCCCTGGATCATAAATCCGTCAATGATCCGGTGAAAAGTCAGCCCGTCATAGAAGCCGTCCTTTGCCAGTTTGATGAAATTTTCGACAGTGGCAGGCGCGGCATCCGCATCGAGCGCGACCGTGATCGGCCCGTAATTTTTCACGGTGATCACCGCTTTGGGCATGGCAGATATATCCTTCTGCGCATCTTCTGTTTCCTCTTCGCCTGCTTCTGTTTCTTTTTCGGCTTCAGCGGTCTCCTGTTTTTCTGAGGATGTACTCGCTCCGCCTTTGCCTCCGCATGCTGTCAGCAGCAGAGCACAGCAGAGAAGAAGAGCAGGTAACAGCATCCGATTTCTGATTATTTTCATATAACACCTCCGTGGCAGCCTTCCTCGATCCGGCTTGTTTGTGAAAGGGAGAGCATAGCCTCAAGTATCCTTCATCTCCATGGATATGTCCCACAGACTAACAAATGATGAAAGCTGTCCCCGATCAAATGTCGCCCATCTCAAACTCTTCGGTGCCCATATCGTCAGGATTGGCCTCGTCCGTTCCTTCCTCATCCTCTGCAGGAGCCAGAATCTCAAACTCGGAGAGGTAAGCGTCCTCGGGGAGTCCCGCCATCAGGGCGGGGATATTGATGGTAATTCCGTCCATGCTGTAGGGCACGCTCATGGAAATTTTGTGGGCATGGGGCTTGGCGTCCTTTTCGTCGGTGATGATCACTGTCATCTTAAGGGACTGTCCCATAATTTCTCCCATTCCTCTGTCGCCGGATGAGAGCTTGGCCACTTCTTTGCCATTGAGTTCCACATTGACCTTGTAGTAGCTGCCGATGGTCTGGCCGTTGTACTCGATCTCTTTGTTGTCAAAATACATAGTGTGGCCGCGGCCGATGACAAACATCACTGCCGCGATGACCAGCACGATCGCGAGAGCGGCGATCCGGAATATGAGCCTTCTCTTATTCTTCATTACTGCTCACCCTCCTTCCCGGCTGTCTTCTCTTCGTCTTCCTTCTGGGCTGCCGCGAGCCTCTGGCCGCTGGCGTTCCTGGCCCTGCGCTTATTGGTTTCATACATGACCAGCGCGATGGTAATGACTGCGTAGGAGACAAACACTCGGAAATATTCACCGATCATGGAGTCGCCGGTGATGTAAGCGCCTGCGCGGGGAGCTACGATGAACATAGTATGGAAGAGGATAACTCCGAGGAAGACGTTGCCGATGGAAGCGCGGTCTACGGAGGCTCCGCCTACCAGGAGCGCGGCGATACAGAACATACCGATCTGGCTGTGAGCACTGTAGGTGGCAATGTTACCCATGTTCTGCAGATAAATGACCATTCCCAATCCGGCAAGGACCGTCGACATGACGATGGAGATGATCCTGGTGCGCTCCACGTTGATGCCTGCGTCGCGGGCCACTTCCATATCCTGGCCGACCGCGCGCATATCCTGCCCGAGTTTGGTGCGGCGGAACCACACGATAAACAGGCACAGAAGTCCGATGATGATAAATGTGAGCAGGGGAATCTTGACCCCGGCCACATTAATGGCAAGCACATTGTCAAGCTTCTGGCGCATGCCCAGCAGGGATACTGTGTTGCGGATGCCGTAGCCCCTGGGGAGTTTGATGGAAGCATGTCTGATCGGGATCACGCTGCCCATCAGGTAGAGCACGACCAGCTGATAGATACCATTGACAAAAAAGCTCATGATATAGCTGGTGATCATCTCACGGCCCTTGGCCTGGTTGAGGATCCTTCCGCAGAAGATACCCAGAAGGACCGAGATCGGCACGGAGACGATCGCTGCAAGGACCATTCCGGGGATTCCGATGATCTGCCAGTCGGAGACCAGGATCAGACCGATCTCCGCCGCCATGGCTCCCAGAGTCATACCGAAATTCAGACCCATGCCGGCCATGATCGGGATCAGCAGGCTCAGGATCAGGAAGGCGTTGCGCCCCATACGGGTGATGATCTCGTTGATCAGCATATTGGCTGACAAGCCGGAAATCGGAATGCAGATGACACAGATAATGATGAACATGATCGGCACGGAAGCCTGCCGGAGCATTGCTCCCCAGTTAAGAGGAGTCTTGTTTTCTGTATTCTTATTCATCTCGACGCCTCCGTTTTTCTGGTCAGTGCGAACAGGATCATACCCATGGAAGCGATGATGCGGATGACTTCCGACATATCCATGTGGACCATATTGTTCATGACCGTAGGCGTCATCGTTACGATTCCCTGGAAAAGAATCGTGCCGACGATGACATTCATGATCGTAGCCTTATTGACCGAAGCACCGCCGATCAGGATCGCGGAGACCGCGGGAAGCGCCATATAGAAGGGCGCCATGTACAGCTGGATAAATCCGAATCCCTGCTCATAGACCAGGATCCCGATGGCCGCCAGCCATGTGGACATGATGACGGAAAGCATGCGGATTCCGTCGACGTTGATGCCCGCCGCCTTGGCGAAAACCGGATTGGAGCCCACAGCCGTCATAGCAGTCCCGGTCTTGGTGTGCAGAAATGCCCAGATCCCGAAGGACAGCAGGGCGAAGAAGAGGATCGTCCCGGTCGGGATCGAAATATTGCCGATATTGATCTGCAGGATTCCGGCAAGCGCCTGGTTGTAGTAGCCCTCCAGAGAGATCGTGGTACGAAGTCCCTTGCCCGACAGACCCCAGACCATGTTGGGGCTGTGATAGGGCAGCAGGAGCCACATCATACACATAAAGGAAACCGATGAAAAGCCGACATAGGTCGCGATCATCATTTCACCGCCCTTGATCTTGTTCAGCAGCCAGCC
>CAMNJK010000208.1 GCA_946541435.1 uncultured Bacillota bacterium | reverse complement strand
GTCCAGAAAGGCTTTTACGGAAGACGGACGGCCGCAGAGCACGGAAGTCCTCCCGGTCAGCCTGAGGGCCCCTCCGTTGATATCTGTCACAGAGCAGCCGGTTTCTTCCGCGATGAGTTTTCCCGCGGCGATATCCCAGGGAGAAAGGCCCAGCTCCGCGAAAAGGCCGAACCTGCCGCAGGCGGTCCAGGCCAGATCCAGGGCGGCAGATCCCGTCCTTCTGACGTCCGCAGACATTTCATACATTTTATATGCCATCCGGAAGGTGGCTTCATTGGTAGAATCGTCATAGGGCGTCGTCCCGAACGCGATGACGGCATCGGAGATCTCCGCGTCAAATACCGGAAGCGGACGTCCGTTCAGCCAGGCGCCCCTGCCCTTCCATGCGCTGAAAAGCTCCTGCCGGTATGGGTCGCAGATCACGCCGATGCGGACCTCGCCATCCGCCGCCATGCCGATGGATGTACAGGAATGCTGCAGCCCGTGAACGAAGTTGGATGTGCCGTCGATGGGATCGATGATAAAGCAGATCCCTTCTTTCGCTTCCGCAGGTTCTCTGACCTGAAGGACCCCGGGCAACTGTACATCTTCCTCACAGAGAAAGCGGCATCCCGGGCAAAGGCCGGCCAGCCTTTGCATCAGCATCTCCTGGATCTTCAGATCCATGGACGTGACCAGGTCCCTGCGCCCGGACTTCGTGTTCACCCGGAAGGCGCCGGACCGGTCAGCCTGCAGGATGGTCTGCCCCGCCTCCTCTGCCAGCTTCCGGATCTCCTGCAGCAGTTTTTCTTCAGGCAGTGTTTGTTCAGATCGATTCTTCATAAGATGTCCTTTTCCTACAGCACTTTCTGACCATTGACCTTCAGCGAAAAACTGGCGTCCAGGATCCTGGCGGCATGGGAGCACATGGTCATCCGATCAAGAAAGATATCAAAATACTCATACATGGTACAGATCTCTTCATCCACCGTGAGGTACAGGGTGATCCGTTTTTCTTCCGCCCCGCATCTGAGCCTGGTGCCGGTCACGGCATGGTTGACCCGGTCATGCACATCGAAGAGGATCGGATCCTTGGCCCGCACTCTGCTTCGGCGCACATCGGTCTTGTCCGCAATGATCAAAGCCGCGGAAATGGGATCCGCCGCCACACCGTCGGACTCATCGTGGTTGGCGATGGCGGACACGATCCGCACACGGTCACTCAGCGGCATGTCCGTTTCCTTTAAGATCTCATTGGCCAGAAGGGCCCCGTACTCCGCGTGGTGATGTCTGTTGATGGCATTTCCGATGTCATGTATGAAACCCGCGATCCGGGCCAGCTCGATTTCCTCCTCCCCGTAGCCAAAGGCCTCCAGGATATCCGCGGCTTTCTGGGCCACCAGCTTCGTATGCACCGTGGAGTGATCCGTGTATCCCAGGGCGTCCAGGATGGCGCAGCCCCGGTCATAGTACTCCAGGATCTCTTTGTTTTTTACAATATCTTCATACTTCATTGGCTAAACTCCTCAGTGGAAACCTGCAGAACTGCGGCAGTTCACGTGATTTATTTCATATTATAATAGAAAGCTCTGCCGATTCCAAGTTCAGGATCTGTCATGGTCCTGACACGCCTGATCTTTCCGGACCGGAGCTGCATTCCAACTGCCCCCTGCAGGTCGTTTCTCCAGACCGGGATTCCGCGGCGTTCCAATCGCTGCAGCACTTCCGGCGTCGGATGTCCGTACCGGTTGTTCTTTCCCACCTGGATCACTGCAAAGGCTGGCCTTACAGCGTCCAGGAACTGTTCGGACGAGCTGGTCTTTGACCCGTGATGCCCCACTTTCAGGATATCCGCGCCCACTGCACCATACAGCTGTATCAGGTCCTCTTCCCCCGCCTGGCCCAGATCCCCGGTGGCCAGAAGGCTGACGCCGTCAATGGTCACCCGCAGGATCAGGCTGGACGCGTTCTCGTCCTCCTCGTTCACGATCATCTGCCGGTAATCGTCGTCGGTTTTCCCCGGCGGCCAGAGCACTTCCAGGTGATCTCCCGCTTTACCGCCGGGTCCTTTCCCCAGGGGCAGCCGCTTTTCTGACAGCTGTATCTTCTGGCCCTGCCGGAGAAAAATCACCTGTTCTTTTTTCAGTCCGGTCTCCCGGCAGATCTGATCCAGCTTCAGCCGGTTGGCCTCATACACATAGATCCGGCGGACCATGCCGGCTCTGGCCAGCTCGCAGATCCCCTGGTAATGATCCGTATGGAGATGGGTCACGAAGGCCCCGTCGATCCTGGAGACACCGTTCCGTAGCAGGTAGGGTTTCAGGGTCCTGGTCCCGACTTCGTAATCCGTGCTCCCGCCGCCGTCGATCAGGAAGTTTCTCCCGCCGCTGCGCAGGTGCATACAGTCTCCCTGCCCCACATCCACAAAGACCAGGTCCAGCTTCCGGAACCCGTCGTCCACCGCCCCGCCGAAGGCCACCGAGGATGCCAGCACCAGGACCATGAGCCCCGCCGCGGTCTTCCTGAAATGGATATGATCCGCCACCCCCCGCCGGCAGCGCAGCAGCATCAGACGGCCTTCTTCGGAAGCGAAGACCAGAAGGCCCAGATAATATGCGGCGATGATCCCCGCCGGCGGACTTGCCCAGTTGATGGCTGTCAGTCCGTCGATGCATGCGATCTCGTTCATCTTGACCAGGATGCTGCAAAGGCAGGCCAGTCCCCGGTCCCAGAAGCCTGTGGCAGCCTGCAATGGGCCGGATGGCAGGACCATTCCCAGCATGCCTGCCGGTACCAGCAGGCCGCTCAGGGCGATCACCGGCACATTGATGAATATCGACATAAATGACATTATGTTAAATTGGTAGAGCATGTAGGGTCCCAGCCCCATCTGGACCGCCAGGCTGCCCACCAAGGCCCCGCTGTACACCCTTCGGATGTAGGGACTCACCAGACTCAGGGTCAGAATGGCCAGAAAGCTCATCTGAAACCCCGTCTGAAACAGGATATAGGGATTTCGCAGCATGGCGGCGATTCCCACGGCGAACGCCGCCGAGCTCAGATCGTAGCGCCGGCAGGTCATGGAAGCGAAGGTGTGAAGCAGGACCATGCACACGGCCCGGATCACAGACGGTGAATAACCGGACAGAAAAACATAGCCGGAAAAGAAAGCCGCGGTACAGAGAAAGAACCGTTTCCCCCGCCGAATGCCGAAGATCCGCGGCATCCAGCCGGACAGGA
>CAMNJK010000207.1 GCA_946541435.1 uncultured Bacillota bacterium | reverse complement strand
AAGGCGCGGCGCTGGTTGACGTGGAACTTGAAGGCGCCCTGTCGGAGGGCGATGGCGTGGAGATCCGTCTCGCAAGGGGTGCGGTCCATCCGGGAGAGCAGCCTGCCGGCGGGCTGGTGACCTATTATCAGGAATTAGGAAGGTCCGGGAAAAAAGAAGGGGGAACGCGGCTGGTTCGTATCGGAGATATGAAGGGACAGATCCGGCCGGGCGACCGGGTCTACAAGGTGACGGACCGGGCCCAGCTCATGCAGGCCAGGGAAAGCTTTGACGCGGAGGATCTGCAGGAACTGGACCGGCGGATGAAACGCCGCGTCCCTGTGACCATGAGCTTTTCTGCCGCGGCGGGTCTGCCGGCAGAGCTGGTGATCCGGGAAGGGGACTTTGAGGTCAGGGTGTCCTCGGATGGCCCCATGGAACAGGCCCTGAAGCGGGCGGCGGATCCGGACCGGATCCGGACCCAGCTCATGAAACTGGGCGGGACACCTTTCGAGGCGGATCCCGCGGATATTGAAGTGCGGACAGACGGCAGCTGCGCTGTGCCGGTGTCAGAGATCAACCGGATGCGGCGTGAAGGGCTTGGCCAGCTTTTGCATGAGAAACGGATGGTGCGGCGAAACCTGGTGGATACAGACGCGCTGGAAGCGGCCTGCGCGGAACTGAAGGAACAGAGTCTGCAGCTCCCTGACGCGGCGGCGTACGGCGGACAGGTCCCGCTGGAAGAATATATGAAGGGAACGGAAGGGCTGCCGTATCTGAACCCGGTCAGCAAAGGGAAGCTGGACGCGTACCTGACAGATCATTTCGAAGAGACCTGCAGGAAGCTGGCGGACCGGGGGATCGTGGTCAACAATCCCGGCTGGATCCGGCAGTTTCAGGACGCCGGCGTGAAGGTGTACGGCGGACACGGCCTGAATGTTTTCAACGAGCAGGCCAGACTGGCTTTTGAAGAGCTGGGGGTGGAAGTCATCGAGGGCTCTCATGAGCTGAAGCAGCCCCGGCGGAAAAGCCCGGAAGATGTGCCGCTGATGATCACGGAACATCCGGTGGAGTCCGGGACGCTGACGGACCGGAAAGGACAGGTCCATCGCATCGAAAAGAGCCCATCGGGGGATAAGACCATCATCTGGTAACGCCCGGATCGGACGGACGGTCAGACTTCGTTGGAATTCCGGAACATGGCAAAAGAAAGATAGAACAATGCCAGAGAGATGAGCATCCAGCTCCAGCGGAAGTTGTCTTTAAATGTAAGGTAAAGGCTGATGATCGCCAGGATCAGAAGAAATCCGGCGCTGAGCAGGTATTTCGGGTCCCGGCGCTGGCCGTTGTTTTTGATCGTCATGTTTTGTTCCTCCTGCCATTCATACTAACATAAGAAGTCCAATGTTTCAATCTGATGCAACGATTCAGAATATTGACTTGATTCTTACATAGTAGTATAATTTAGGCAAATCCGGAAGGCAAAGGTGGTGTATATTGCATCCGGAGACAACGTAATTATCATTACTTTATATTGGTAAGGAGGATTTTCTTATGGGTAGAAAAGTACCAATGTGGCAGTGCGTCCTTGCCATCGTCGCCATGATCGTATTCCTCTTCTGGAACGTCATGGGTGATGAAGGCGGCGAAGCGCACATCGGCCTGATCCTCGCCGCCTGCGTAGCGGGCCTTATCGGCGTGGCAAACGGCTGGAAATGGAGCTACATGGAACAGGGCATCCTGGCTGCGATCAACCGGTCCATGCAGGCGATGCTGATCCTGGCAGTTGTAGGTGCCATGATCGCGTCCTGGATGGCTGGCGGCGTTATCCCGTCCATGATGTTCTACGGCATCAAGGTCATCGCACCGAGCGTATTCCTGTTCACAGCTTGTCTGCTTTGCTCCATCGTATCACTGGCAACAGGTTCATCCTGGTCCACAGCCGGATCCATGGGCGTTGCTCTGATCGGTATCGGTACAGCTCTGGGATTCAGTTCCGCTATGACAGCCGGCGCTGTTGTATCCGGCGCGTACTTCGGTGACAAGATGTCCCCGCTGTCCGACACAACCAACCTGGCACCTGCGGTAGCCGGCGCGACACTGTTCGATCACATCCGTCACATGATCTATACGGTTGCTCCGTCCTGGATCATTGCGGAAATCGTTTATCTGGTTCTGGGATTCACCCACAGCGGCGGCACCGCTGATGAGTCCATCGTAACCGCGATGCTGGAAGCGATCCAGGCGAACTACACTGTCGGCCTGCTGTTCCTGATCCCGCCGCTCTTCGTTATCGTAGCGGTCGTGGTCAAGCTGCCGGCTCTGCCTGCTCTGATCGCCGGCGTACTGCTGGGCGTTCCGTTCATGGCATTCCAGGGCGTACGTCTGATCCCCGGCGGCGGCGAACTGTCCAACGTTGCTTACATCCTGAACTACGGCGTTGAAGAACTGCCGGTAGGAACTGACATGGTTGCTGATCCGCTGGTAGCCGAGAAGCTGGAAGCTCTGCTGACAGGCGGCGGCCTCCAGTCCATGATGTGGACCATCTCCCTGATCATGCTGGCAATGTGCTTCGGCGGTATCGTCGACGTTACCGGTGTCATGGGCAACCTGGCAGAGGCTCTGCTGAAGCTGGCCAGAGGCACCAGAGGCGGCCTGGTCATCATCACCGAGCTGTCCTGCGTCTTCGTCAACATGATCTGCTGCGACCAGTACCTGTCCATCATTCTGCCGGGCAGAATGTACAAGGAAGCATTCGAAGACAGAAGACTGGCGCCGAAGAACCTGTCCAGATGTCTGGAAGACTCCGGTACTATCACATCCAACTTCTTCCCGTGGAACACCTGCGGCGCGACAATGCGTTCCTTCCTGGGCGTAAACAGCGCGTACATCCCGTTCGCTGTTCTGAACTGGATCAACCCGCTGGTATCCATGTTCTACGGCGTCACCGGAATTTCCATGACGGAGATGACAGAGGAAGAGTATCAGCACATCCTGGAGCAGAGAGAAGCAGACAAGAAGGCTGCTATGGAAGCTGCAGAAGCATAAGTCTGAACTTAAGCAAAGGCTGGCGCGAAAGCGCTATGATTCGAATCATCAACTATGTATATACACCAGAAAACGGCGCGTCAGCGCCGTTTTCATTTGGGGAAAATCCGGCTTGATTATTCTGAAAAGAACAACTATAAAAAACTTGAAATTGAGTGTTGACATAGGGGTTGCCATTTGGTATTATACAAAAGCTGTGTTTCGGCACAGCGGCTGAAGGCCTTCTGAAAG
>CAMNJK010000206.1 GCA_946541435.1 uncultured Bacillota bacterium | reverse complement strand
TACAGGAACATGGCGGTGTCGGGATGCTGATGCAGGATCGAGTCGTACATCAGGACCACCAGCTCCGGCTCCGACTGGGCCAGGGAGGTTCCGGGAAACAGGGCATAGCCGCATTTTTCCAAAGGCTGGCCGGTGGCGGGATCCAGAGGCTTTCGTATCAGCGTATAGGATTCGTCCTCAAAGCGGACGTTCTGATTATCAGTCATGAGAGAGTCTCCCTTGTTGTCATCAGTCAAAGTGTTCAGGCGTGTCTGTCACATTTCTTCCGCGATCTCCCGGACAGCATCCAGGAAGGCAGTCAGTTCTTCTTCTTTGGTAAAGATCCCGGGGCTCACCCGAACGGTGCCGCCCAGGTCAAAGGTGCCCAAGAGCCGGTGGGTATCCGGAGCGCACTGGAGGCCGGAACGGACCGAGATGCCATAGCTGGTTTCCAGGATCATGGCCACATCCGCGCAGTCCAGATCATCGAAATTAAAAGAAACAGCGGCTGCCCGGGGCCCGGACAGGGGACCGTAGACGGTGATGCCCGGAATGGCAGTAAGCCCTTCGATCAGACGGTGGAGCATCTTCTGCTCCTCGTGATAGATGCTGGTCACGGACCGCTCCAGAATATAGCGGGCGCCTGCCGCCAGACCGGCGATGCCCACGGTGTTCTGGGTGCCTGCCTCATAGTAGTAGGGCAGCTGATCGGGCTGGAGCCGGACCTCAGAGAAAACGCCGGTGCCGCCGGAACGCAGGGGGCGGGGCGAGACCCTGCCCGATACATACAGGGCGCCGGTGCCGGTGGGGCCCAGGAGGGATTTGTGTCCCGGGAATGCCAGCAGGTCGATATGCATTTTTACCACGTCGATGGGAATGGCGCCGGCGGACTGGGAAGCATCCACCATGAAGGGGACGCCGCACTCTTCACAGATTGCGCCGATCTCTTCGATGGGATTCAGGGCGCCGGTCACATTGGACGCGTGGCTCATGACCACCAGCTTTGTCTCCGGACGGATGGCCGCGCGAACAGCCGCCGGATCCGCGCCCAGGACCGGGTCCGTCTCCACCTTGGTGACAGAGACGCCCGCGTCTTCAAGATAGGCCAGGGGCCGGGTCACAGCGTTGTGCTCCATCCGGCTGGTGATCACGTGATCGCCGGGGGAGAGCATGCCCTGAAGACCCAGATTGATGGCGTCCGTGGCGTTCAGTCCGAAGACGATCCGCCCGGGCTCCGCGATGTGAAAAAGCTGGGCCAGCACGGCACGGGCATCGTTGATATCCGCCGCCGCCGCCCGGGAACGCTCGGAATTTCCGCGGCCCGGATTGCCGCCCTGCCTGAGGGCGTCTGAAACCGCATCATAAACAGCATCCGGCTTGGGCCAGGATGTCGCCGCATTATCCAGATAGATCATAGGTATAACTCCTTGTAATTTGCTTGCTTGCTAACAGTATAACATTTCTGGGGTGGAACTAAGAAATTTATTTGCTGAACCGGGGAATTTATTTGCAGAAATGTGGATGTTTTTTCAGCAGAAAAAGGCCAGCTTTTGCATGAGCGTCCCGGGAAAGCGGGCCGGTGGTATTTTTTATAATTCCGATTGGAATATTGAAATTTCAATAGCTTGAGAGACGGCAGAACCCCGGTTATGGGGAATTCGGCGGTTGACGATAGGCAGGGGAACTGATACACTTTTTGTATAATCAATCGAATTTTGTACTGAAAAGTACGGAGGAGGCAAGTTATGAATTTCAAGAAGATGACACTCAAGATCAACGGCGCTGACCGGATGTTCATCTGCAATCCCGAGAAGGACACCCTGGCTGACGTGATCCGGCGGCTGGGTCTTACCGGAACCAAGGTGGGCTGCGGCACCGGTGTATGCGGCGCCTGCTCCGTGATCCTGAATGGGAAACTGGTGCGTTCCTGCACCAGGAAGATCTCCAAGGTGGAAGAATACAGCGAGGTTACAACCATTGAGGGCATCGGACAGCCGAACTTCCTGCATCCCCTGCAGGTGGCATTCATGCATCACGGCGCGGTCCAGTGCGGATTCTGCACACCGGGATTCATCGTCTCGGCTTACCAGCTTTTGCAGGAGAATCCGGATCCCACCAGACAGGAAGTGAGAGACTGGTTCACCAAGAACCGGAACATCTGCCGCTGCACCGGCTACAAGCAGATCGTCGATTCCGTCATGCTGGCAGCCAAGTGCATGCGTGGCGAGATCACGGTGAAGGATCTGGAGATCCCCGAAGCTGCGCCGGGCGAACAGTACGGCAAGCCCCTGCTGCGTCCCTGCAACCTGGCAAGAGTCTGCGGTGTGGAGGACTACGGTGATGACATCGAGCTCAAGATGCCGGCGGGAACCCTCCATGCAGTGATGGTCCAGCCCAGAGTGACTTTCCACGCCAAGATCCTCAGCATCAACACAGAGGAAGCTGAGAAGATGCCGGGCGTCTACAAGATCGTAACGGCAAAGGATGTCAAGGAAGCCGGATGCGACAACCGCGTTGCTTTCTTCCCCTTCTCGCCCAGAACCCTGGCCACCGAGAAATCCCACTATGTCATCGCGGATGAGAAGATCATGAACTATGGCGACTGCATCGCGGTGGCGGTGGCAGACACCAAGGAGCACGCCAGAGAAGCTGCTGCCAAGGTCACCTTTGAGTATGAGCAGCTGCCGGAATACAAGAACTATCTTGACGCAGTGAAGCCGGATGCCATCCGGATCCACGACGATCACCCGAATATGTGGTGCATCCAGCCCACCCTCAAGGGAGCAGGCCACGACACAGACAAGCTGTTCGAGACAGCGCCTTATGTGGTAGAAGGCAGCTTCTACTCCCAGAGAGAGCCCCACGCGCAGATCGAATCCGATACCATCCAGGCTTACTTCGACGCGGAAGGAACCCTCTGCGTCCACTGCAAGGCCATGGCCATCGGCGCGCACCTGACGGATATCGCGGAAGCCACCGGACTTCCGGAAGATAAGATCCGTGTCATCGCCAACCCCACGGGAGCATCCTTCGGCTGGTCCACCTTCGGACAGTCCTATGCTCTGGCAGCGGAAGTCTGCATGGCATGCGACAATATGCCTGTGGCAGTATCCATGACCTATCAGGAGCACATCGCCTACACCGGCAAGCGTGCTCCCTCCTGGTCCAACTCCCGCCTGGCCTGCGATGAGAACGGCAAGATCATCGCGGCGGAATGGGACTTCGGTCTGGACCACGGCTCCTACAACGAGCTGGGTGATGACCTGACCTGGAGACCGGCAAGAT
>CAMNJK010000205.1 GCA_946541435.1 uncultured Bacillota bacterium | reverse complement strand
CATGGTGGCGGCCAATCTCCGGATCCGGCCCAAGGGGAGCTTCATTATGACCTCCTGCGGTGTCGGGATCGTAGTGGACACCGGCGGATTCGCCGCCCACAACCCCACACAGCTGGACCTGGCAGTAACATGGTAGACCTGAGTATGAAAGGAAGCGCAGAGAAGATATGCCAAGAAAGAAGAAAGAAACGACAGAAGAAACAGCAGCTGAAGTAAAGAAGACAGCACCGGCAGAAGAAGAGAAGAAACCGGCACAGGAAGTTTCCGAGGCCGAGGCCCCGAAGGAAAAGGACGAGCGTCCCCGCCCGGTGGTGGAGGGGATCCTGGACCTGGCAGAGGGCGGATTCGGATTCCTGCGGTTTGACAATTTCCTTACCAGCGACAAGGATATCTACGTGTCCCCGACACAGATCCGCCGCTTCAACCTGAAGACCGGCGACAAGATCAAGGGCATTACCCGGCTGC
Source organism: uncultured Bacillota bacterium (assembly GCA_946541435.1). GTDB lineage: Bacteria > Bacillota > Clostridia > Peptostreptococcales > Anaerovoracaceae > Lentihominibacter. Next base: position 2,811 of record CAMNJK010000205.1, on the reverse strand, counting down.
CCAATGAGGGCGAGCGGTTCGGGGCCCTCCTTTACGTGGAGACCGTCAACGGGGATGAGCCCGGAACGGCCATCCGCCGGCCCAACTTCGACGACCTGACGCCGATCTTCCCCAGGGAGAGACTGTGCCTGGAGGACAGCTCCGTGAACCTTTCCATGCGGCTCATCGATCTGATCGCCCCCATCGGAAAGGGACAGAGAGGACTCATCGTGGCGCCGCCGAAGGCCGGCAAGACCACCCTGCTGAAGAGCATCGCAAACAGCATCGAGAAGAAATATCCGGAAGTGGAAATGATCGTCCTTCTGGTGGACGAGCGGCCGGAGGAAGTCACGGACATGAAGAGGTCCCTGACCTCCGGTGATGTGATCTATTCCACCTTCGACGAACAGCCTCAGCATCACGCCAAGGTGGCGGAGATGGTACTGGAACGGGCCAAGCGCCTGGCGGAACACGGGAAAGACGTGGTCATCCTGCTGGACAGCATCACCCGTCTTGCCAGAGCCTACAACCTGGTGATCCCGCCATCGGGACGGACTTTGTCCGGAGGACTGGATCCCGGCGCCCTGTACAAGCCCAAGAGATTCTTCGGCGCAGCCCGGAATCTGGAAGAGGGCGGCAGCATCACCATCCTGGCAACAGCTCTGGTGGATACCGGAAGCCGCATGGATGATGTTATATTTGAGGAATTTAAGGGTACAGGTAATATGGAGTTGCATCTCGACCGCAAGCTCCAGGAGAAGAGGATCTTCCCGGCCATCGATCTGAACAAGTCCGGAACGAGAAGGGAAGAACTTCTGATGAGCCAGGATGAGCTGGAGGCCATCTGGGCCATGCGCCGTGCCATGGCCAATCAGTCCACCCAGGAGGTGGCGGAGGAGATCATTGACAACCTGGCCCACACCAAGAAAAACAAAGATTTCATAGAGATCATCAAGAAAGTATTTGAATCGGGAAGAAGAGGTTAAGAACCATGGATATGAGTAAGATCTTCCTGAAGGGCGCCTGCCCCACGCCCATCGGCGGACAGGCTGTACTGGAGGGAGTTATGATGCGTGGACTGGAGCGGACCGCCATATCGGTGCGGCTTCCGGACGGACGCATCCATTGCAAGACCAGAAAGAACGGAGCATCCAGCAAGTGGATGAAGCTGCCGCTGATCCGCGGCGTGGTGTCCTTCGTCTATTCTCTGGTGGAGGGGACCAAGACCCTGACCTACTCCGCTGACGTGCTGGAGTATTACATGGAAGATGAAGAGGACGATTACGAGCCCGGAAAGATCGAGGCATGGATGACGGAGAAACTGGGATCCCAGGGGATCTGGAATCTGATGATCGCGCTGTCGGTGATCATCGCCCTGGTATTCTCCATCGGGATCTTCATCCTGCTGCCCACGGCAGTGATCGGATGGCTCAAGCCTTTCATCGGCAATGCCATCGTGCTGAACCTCATCGAGGGGATCCTGCGGATCATCATGTTCATCGTGTATATCGTACTGATCGCCAGAATGGAGGACATCCAGCGGGTGTTCCAGTACCACGGCGCAGAGCATAAGACGATCCACTGTTTCGAGAATGACCTGGAGCTGACTCCGGCCAACGCCCAGCAGTTCTACACACTGCATCCCCGCTGCGGGACCAGCTTCCTGATGTTCGTCATGGTCATCAGTCTGATCCTGTTCTCACTTCTGGGGTGGCCATCCCTGCTGTGGCGGATCCTGTCCAGACTGTTGCTGATCCCGGTGGTGGCAGGACTGTCCTATGAGCTTCTGAAATGGGCCGGCCGTTCCGACAACTGGCTGGTGAAGCTCCTCAGCATTCCGGGGCTTTATCTCCAGAAGCTGACCACCCGTACCCCGGACGACTCCCAGCTTGAGATCGCCATCACATCCCTGAAGGCAGTGCTGGTAGACCCGGATACGGAATACATCGAAGGCATCGTGGACACCGACGCGAACCTGCTGGAGCCTCTGGACATCGAGGCGGCCAAGAAGGAACGCGAAGAAGCGGAGCGGGAGGAACGTAACGCATAATGAGTAAGACGATAAAAGAGCTGCTGACCCTGGGGGCGAAGCAGCTCTCTGATTATGGAATCGAAAACGGGGCGGGGGATGCCCGCACCCTGCTGGGGCATGTCCTGTCCATGGACCGGACTCGTCTCTTCCTGGCACAAAGCCAGCCGGTATCGGATCCGGACGCAGCGGCCTATGAGGAGATGCTCCGCCGGCGGGAAGCCGGCGAGCCCCTGCAGTACATCACCGGCGAGCAGGACTTTATGGGGCTGACTTTTCACGTGGATCCCCGGGTCCTGATCCCAAGACAGGACACAGAGCCCATGGTGGAGGAGGCCCTGGACCGCCTTGCAGCCTGGGAAGGCGCGGAAGGACCGCTGCGGGTCCTGGATATCTGCACCGGAAGCGGCGCCATCGGCCTTGCCATCGCCAAGCTGGCAGACCAGGTTCAGGTGACCTGCACGGACCTGAGCACGGAGGCCCTGGCGGCGGCGGAAGCCAACGCCAAGTCCCTGGGACTTTCGGATGTGCGGTTTCTGCAGGGGGATCTCCTTGCAGCCGTTCCGGAAGGAGAGACCTTCCACATGATCCTCTCCAACCCCCCCTATATCCCAAGTAAGGTGATCGGCGGACTTCAGGTGGAGATCCGGGAACACGAGCCCATGCTGGCACTGGACGGCGGAGAGGACGGACTGGATCCCTACCGCATCCTGATCCCGCAGCTGGCGGACCGTCTGGAAGATGGCGGTGTTGCCATGCTGGAGATCGGCGATGATCAGGGCCCGGCCGTGAAGGCTTTGTTC
>CAMNJK010000204.1 GCA_946541435.1 uncultured Bacillota bacterium | reverse complement strand
CCGGGCCGCGCCGGAAGAACCGCCGCATCCGATACCCGCCGCTATACTTTCTGAATGCCCTCCACCGCTTTGAGGAAGAGGACGCCGTGGTCCAGGATGGCATCCGTCAGCTTATCCTGATACACGTTCTCCATCCTGCGGTAATCGTCCCCGTAGACCTTGGCCATGATCTCAGCCTTCTGGCTGCGTTCGAAGCCGGCGCCCATCTGCTTCTCGTCGTTCATGTAGAAGCCGTCGCCGTCGTCGTCATTGGCCATGATCAGCACCGGGAAGGAATAGAGGAGCACTGCGCCGTCATCTCCGGTACCCCGGGCGGCCAGGATCTCTTCTTCCTCCGGCGTCAGACGCACATCCTGAGCCGTCAGCTCGCTGACGGAATTCATCAGGTTGGCGGTCTCGCTGCCCAGATGTTCCACGATCAGATCCGCATAGGTCCTTGCCAGGAAGCTGTAGGCCTCGCCGAACTCGGGAATGCCGTCCACTTCCAGCTCCTGCATGTTGACTTCGATCTCGATCTCCTGCTCCTGTGAAAGGAAGATGTTGAACCGGAAGATCTCTTCCACATCGCCTTCGTATTCTTCTGCTGTATCATCGTCCAGGCCGTCTACCATGACCCCCAGATCATCAAAAACACTCATCCGTTACCCTCCTGAATACTCCTGCCCAAAGGCTGGAGAAGTTCTGTCTCTCTACACTGCTGTCTGAGGCGGCAGTACTGTCTTCCTGCGCTATCGCGGGAGCACGATCTTCCGCTTTTCCGGGTCTCTGGCCTGCCGGTACAGGACGAATCTGCGCCCGATGGCCTGCACGAATTCCGCGTGCAGGATCTCCGCAGCCTCGTTGGCCGCTTCCTTGGGATCCAGCTGGCTGCCTTCCTGCAGCTTCACTTTGATGAGTTCCCTGGCATTCAGAAGGTCGTCCATTTCCTTCAGTACGTTCTCGGTCAGATCGGCCCGGCCGATGTAAACCACCGGATCCAGCTCCTGCCCCAGTTTTTTTAAGTAGCTTCTCTGTTTTCCTGTAATCATTATTTTTTCCCCAGCCGCTTCACCAGAGGCTTTCTCTCCGTGTCCGCGCCAGCCTTTGCATCGGCTCCGGCATCCGCAGAGTCGCCGGCATCTGCGGCTTCCTCAGCATCTCCGGCTTTGGCGTCGGTCTTCACTCCTGTTATTTCGTCCGCCTCCGACAGATCGAAATGCTCGATCTTGTCCTTGGGCAAAGGCTGGCTTTCCTCGGTCTCCAGCCGTTTGTTTTCTTTCTTTGTCTCCTCGATCTGCTGCGCCTGCTCCTCGGCCTGGGCTTCCTCGATCAGCCTGATCTTCTCGGAATACTTGCGGATGTTCTGCTTGTCTTCCTGAGATTCATAGATGGCCAGGAGTTCCCGCATGGTCTCCAGATGGCTGCCGTTGATCATCAGCACCTTCTTGAATTCGGCCACCGCGTCCGGAACGCGCCCGGTCTCATTGTAGCCCATGCCCAGATAATAATGGAGGGGCCACCAGTCCTTGAACTGGGTCTGCAGATAGGGCTCCAGGATCTCCACGCCCTCGCCGTAGCGGCCGGAGGTGATCTTCAGACAGCCGTTTTCGATCCGGCAGGGATCCTGCAGCTGCTCGATCCGGTGGCGGATCTCCTTGCGGTCCTTGGAGTTGTGGGTGAACTTGAGGAAATCGTTCCAGGCCAGCACCGCCTTGTTATAGAGGCCGATGTTCAGATAGGAATAGCCCAGATAGTAGTAGCCCATGGCAAACCGGGGATGGGTCTCGGTCAGAAGCTCGAACCAGTCCAGCGCCTCCGCCTTGAACCGCCCGATGTATTCCTCGTTGCGGCTGTTCTCGTACATGACCCGGCAGGCCCGGGCGTAACTGTACATGGAGTGCAGATAGTCGTACTGCATGCAAAGGCTGGCCCGGAAGTGGATGCAGGCATTGTCCATCTCACCCCGTTCGGCGGCATCTCTGCCCTCCTTCATCAGCCCCTCGTACAGCTTGTGGTTGTAGAGCTTGTCCAGGATCTTGACGTAGTCATCGGTGTACTTGAAGTGGGGATCGCAGCCCATGACCCAGGCCATGTTCTCCGCGATGACCAGCATGGAAACACCGTCGCCGCCGGCAAAATCCTTGACTTCCTTCCGGCGCAGGGGCACGGGAACGCCCCGCATGACGTCACCGGCCTTGGACCGTTCCATGAAGTCCTCACTGAACTCCACGAACACGAACTTGTTCAGGTACTTCCTGAAGTAACGGCCGATGCGGTCTTCTCTGAGCCGGATGTCCGACTCCTCTCTGGGACGGACCACGGTCCGGGTCACGCCCATGTTCTGAAGCATCGTTTTCTTGTCTTCTTTTTTGTTATCTTTTTTAAATAATGCCATGGGTGGCTCCTCTGTTATTCAAACTGTTCGGCTTGGGTTTCCCCGCGCCTGTTACAGCGCACGGAAACGTTCTTCCTTCAGCATGCCCCGGTCCTTCATGGCCCGGTCGATCATGGCCAGCATGTCCCCCTTGTCCCGAGGCAGGTCGCCCCGCAGGGAAAGGTAGTTGGAGGCGTGGTTGCTGCGGAAAACGCAGGGCCGGGTCACTTCGGTGTTCTCCAGCAATAGTCTGGTTTCCGCCAGGACTTCTTCGGGACTCAGCAGCTGCATGCGTCCCGAGCGGATCTCCTCGGCGATGGGTACGTCCGGATCCACCATCAGGGTCAGAAGGCTGGCATAGGTGGGACTCATCTCGCTGATCATGGTGCCGGTCTGCACCGCGTGATCCCGCCAGCCCGCCTTGCCGGCAAGGCCGGAGATAAAGGTGACCGACACGGCGATGCCGCAGCTTTCCGCCTTGCGGACGCCTTCGATCAGCTGGGCCCGGGTCTCCCCTTTGTGGATCTGCTTCAGGACTTCATCGCTGCCGGATTCCGCGCCCACATAGACCATGGTGAGTCCTGCGGCCCTAAGCTCCTTCAGCTCCTCTTCCGTCTTGTGCAGGATGTCCGATGCCCGGGCATAGACCGTGACCCGCTGGCACTCGGGGAATTCCTTCCGGATGAACTCCAGGATGGGCATCAGCTTCCGGTTGGTCAGGGCCAGAGCGTCCCCGTCGCAGAGGAAGATGCGCTCTACCTTTCGGTAGGTCGCGCGGGCCCATTCCAGGTCCTCCAGGACCTCCTTCAGATTCCGGACACGGAACTTCTTGTCCTTGTACATGCTGCAGAATGTGCACTTGTTGTGGGTGCATCCGATGGTCACCTGGACCAGCAGACTGTACGCCTCACTGGGCGGTCTGAAAATGTTGCCTTCGTATCTCATAGTGTCACCTCGCCCCCTGC
>CAMNJK010000203.1 GCA_946541435.1 uncultured Bacillota bacterium | reverse complement strand
TCCGTACTTCAGCGCGGAATCGCAAAAAAGAATGCTGTAAACATGAAGAAAACTGCGCTACAATATAATGACTCATGCGATTTAAAGCGTTTTCCAGTTATGATTAAGACCGGTGCGCCGCTTTTCGGCCGCCGGTCTGATTTAAAATCAGGAGTTTTCGGTTCCATGGCAGCAGTTCATAACAAACCCGGCGGGACCCGGGATATGACAAAAGGCCCCATCTTAAAGCAGCTTCTGCTGTTTTCGCTTCCACTCTTGTTCGGCAACATCTTCCAGATGCTGTACAACACGGTGGATTCCATTGTGGTAGGCAATTTCGTCGGGACGGAAGCCCTGGCAGCGGTGGGCTCCACCACCATGATCATCAACATGCTGGTGTTTTTCTTCAACGGCTTCTCCGTGGGCGCCGGCGTTGTGATCGGGCAGCGGTTCGGCGCGAAGGAGGAAGATAAGCTTCACACGGCGGTCCAGACCACCATGGCGCTGACCTTCTGCTTCTGTGTGCTGTTCACCATCATCGGCGTGTCTTATGTGAAGCCCATGCTTCATCTGATGTCTACGCCGGAGGACGTTTTTGACGACGCGTCGCTTTACCTGAGAATCTATTTCTCCGGCATCGCCGGGCTCCTCATCTACAACATGGGCAGCGGAATTCTGAGAGCGGTGGGAAACACCGTGCTGCCGCTCCTGTTCCTGGTGCTAACCAGCCTCATGAACATCGTCCTCGACCTGTTCTTTGTGCTGGGACTGCACATGGCCATCGACGGCGTGGCCTACGCGACGATCCTGTCCCAGTTTATTTCCGCGGTACTGGTCCTTATTCTGCTCACGCGGACCAAAGAGATCTACCGCATGACATGGACGGACTTGCGGATCAATCCGGAGGTTTCGAAGCTGATCTTCGCCGTGGCGCTTCCGGCGGGCATCCAGTCGGTCATCACGGCCTTCTCCAACATCTTTGTCCAGGGCTACATCAACTATTTCGGCGCCAGCTGCATGGCCGGCTGGAGCTGCTACAACAAGCTTGACCAGGTCGTGTTCCTGGTCACCCAGAGCATCGCCATGGCGTCCACCACTTTCGTGAGCCAGAACATCGGCGCAAAGAATGAGGAGCGGGCGGACCGCGGCACCTTTACAGCCATTTCCCTGGCAGTCACGACCATTCTTTTGACGGGCTGCCTCCTGGTCTTCAACGCGCGGCCGGCGGTAAAGCTGTTCACCCAGGACGAGGGCGTCATTGCCTACGGCGTCATGTTCATCCAGACCAACACACTGTTCGTCCTGTTCAACGGCGTGAACCACGTGCTGGCGGGTGCTCTCCGCGGGCGCGGCGATTCCCGCGGGCCTATGGTCATCATGCTGATGGGCTTCGTGGTGCTGCGCCAGATCTACCTTTTTGTGCTGACCCGCTTTATCTCCAACACTCCGCGGCCTGTTGGCTTCAGTTATCCTGTGGGCTGGATGCTGACCATGGCCATGGAGGTGTGCTATTTCCTGTATATCCGCCGCAGAAGGAAGGCGCTGGAAGCGGCGGACACCGGCGCGGAAGATTAACGCGGCCGATGCCGGCAATGAAGACTGACGAAGCCGGGGGCGACTGGTGCTGAACGTCGAATTCTGGATCCTGGGGAGGACAGAATTATATGCTTCCCGGAGGCCCAGAGCACATGGAGATGTTATTATAAGTATTGAAATACCTTAAAGAAGAATCGCCCCGGCACGGGATGCCGGGGCGGTATTGTATTCACGGGGTATTGTATTCACAGGGTGAAAGGAAACGGGGGATACGGAGCAGCCGGGGTGGTACAAAACTTTACTCTGCGTCCGGCATGGCGAAGAAATCTTTGAGGTCGACCCGCTTCATCCGGAAGTAGGCAATGGCCAGCGCGGTGGCGGTGATGATCCAGGTCACGGGATAGACCGTGACCAGTGCCCGGAACGTGCGGAACTGCGGGAAGACCAGGTTCACCCAGAGTACACGGGTCCCCACCACGCCGATCAGGGAGATGACTGCCGGAGGCAGGGAACGGCCGTAGCCGCGCATGGCGCCGGGGAACATCTCCATCAGCACATCCAGATACTCAAAATACAGGATATACCGCATGCGGATCAGGCCGGCTTCGATGACTGCGGGTTCGCTGTTGAAGAGGCTGAGCAGCGGCCGTGCAAAGATCAGCAGCACCACCGCGATCCCCATGGTGAAGGCCATGGCCTGGGCAAAGGCGATCCGGGTGATCCGGAGACAGCGCTGCGGTTTCCGCGCACCGTAGTTCTGGCCGATAAAGGTGGTCAGCGTCTGGACAAAAGCGTTCAGCAGGAAGAATGCACAGATTTCTATATTGAAGGCGGCGGCAGACCCCGCCATGATGTCTGCGCCAAGGGAGTTGATGGCGGACTGGACCATGATGTTCGAGACGGAGAACAGCACGCCCTGCATGCCGGCGGGAAGGCCGATCCTTATGATCTCCCTCAGCACGTTCCGATCGATTTTCAGGTACTTCGGCGAGACCCGCAGAAGGCCTTTGTCTCTCGTCAGATAGATGAAGAGCAGGGAAGAGCTGACTGCATTGGAGAGTACCGTTGCCAGAGCGACGCCCGCCACATCCATTCGGAGGACGATGACAAAAAAGAGATTCAGCAGAACGTTCAGGATGCCTGCGAGGGTCAGGCAGACCAGCGGGGTCTTCGTGTTTCCCTGACTCCGGAGGATCGCCGCCTCAAAGTTGTAAAGGAAGATCACAGGAAAACCGAGGGTGTAGATCCGGAGATAGAGCACCGCCTGGGACAGCACTTCCTCCGGCACAGAGAGCAGCCGGAGCAGCGGATCTGCGATGATCTGCCCCACCATCATGAGAAGAAAACCGCCCAGAATGGCCAGCAGGATGGAGGTGTGCACTGCATCGCGCACACGGGTCTCATCCTTCGCACCGATCATCTTTGCGATCACCACGTTGGTCCCGAGGGAGATGCCGGTGAAGAGATTCACCATGAGGCCGATGACCGGCGTGTTGCTTCCCACCGCCGCCATGGCTTCCTTACCCGCGAAACGTCCGACTACGGCAACATCGGCCGCGTTGAACATCTGCTGCAGCACTGCGGTCGCTGCCAGGGGGAGTGCCACCTGGATCAGCTTGTCACCGATGCTGCCTTCCGTCATATTTACCGTATTCTTTGCCATAACACTCTTGCTTTCCGGCCGGCGCAGGCCCGGCGGCCTGAAAACAGCCCCGGGAGCAAACCTGACCTGGAGAAATGATAATCTACATAGTTTTTATATCATAACACAGGCCGGAAGACAGAGTGATTGAAATAACTGAAGGAATCCAGAGAAAGCATCTATGGATCGCAGCGCTTGATTCTGGCGGAGAGACAGGAAAAC
>CAMNJK010000202.1 GCA_946541435.1 uncultured Bacillota bacterium | reverse complement strand
GGGGCAATCACACGTACGGAGAGATGACCTGCGGGATCTGCATCGAGGGGAAGGTCTTCCGCTATCATGGAATACGCATCGCCGGACTTGGAGGCTCCTTACGCTATCGGTCAGGTGAAAACCAGTATAGCCAAAAGGAAATGACGCGGCGAAAACGACGTCTGATACCTCGGATACTGTTTCACCGGGGACTGGATATTCTGGTGACCCATGCTCCCGCCCGGGGTTGGGGTGATCTGGAGGATATTCCGCATCAGGGATTTGATGCATTCAATGAGCTGATGGAACGATTCAGACCGGAATATCTTCTTCATGGTCACATACATATGAACTATGGCAGGATCCGCAGACGTCTGGAGCATCCGTCAGGAACTGCAGTCATAAATGTCTGCGGGTATCAGATCATTGAACTGTAGAGAAAAGATCGGAGGTATTATCTGATGAGTATATTATTAGCAGGCGGCGCAGGATATATCGGATCGCATACAGCGGTAGCGATGATCGATGCAGGGTTTGATGTGGTCATTGCCGATAATCTGTATAACAGCAATGCAGCAGTCAATGATCGAATCGAGGAGATCACCGGCACAAGACCAAAGTTTTATGAATGCGATATCAGGGACAAGGCTTTTGTGGACAGGATCTTCGGAGAAAATGAAATCGAGACTGTGATTCACTTTGCCGGGCTGAAGGCAGTCGGAGAATCAGTAACCATGCCTCTGCAGTATTACAGGAACAATCTTGATACAACACTGACGCTGCTCGAAGAAATGGAAAAAAACAATGTGAAGAACTTCGTGTTCTCATCGTCAGCGACGGTTTATGGTGAAGAGAGTCCATATCCTTACAGGGAAACGATGAAGAAGGGATCCTGTTCCAATCCTTATGGATGGACGAAATCCATGATTGAACAGATCCTGACAGATGCGGCAGCAGCGAACAGGGACCTCTCGGTGGTCCTTCTCAGGTATTTTAATCCCATCGGGGCGCATGAAAGCGGACTGATCGGGGAGGACCCAATGGGAATCCCGAACAACCTGATGCCGTTCATTTCACAGGTGGCTGTGGGAAAACGGGATCATCTGACGGTGTTTGGCGGAGATTATGATACGCCGGATGGAACATGCCGCAGAGATTATCTGCATGTAATGGACCTGGCAGAGGGCCATGTGAAGGCAGCGGAGTATGCTGCGTCTCATTCCGGAACAGAGATTTTCAATCTCGGAACAGGGACTCCATACAGCGTGCTTGAAATCATTTCTGCCTTTGAGAGAAACAGCGGTGTGAGAATACCGTACGAAATCGGGGAACGACGTGACGGAGATCTTCCGGAGTTCTGGGCAGATGCGGCAAAGGCGGAACAGGAGCTTGGATGGAGAGCAAAACGCGGAATCGATGAGATGTGCAGGGACAGCTGGAACTGGCAGAGTAAGAACCCGATGGGATACAGAGGGTAGATCGTGATGGAAGGAACGATGCGGTTATCTGCGGGCGCTTTGAGTACCGGTCTTATGACTGTTTCGCCATTGTAGCGGTGAAAGGCCATAGTATTTTTTGAAAGCCCGGGAGAAGTGCATCTGATTCTCGTACCCGACCAACTGACCGATCTCCGCGATGGACAGACCGGTCTGCGTGAGCATATCAGTCGCCTTGATCATCCGATAAGTCATCAGAAAAGACTGAGGCGACTGACCAATTTCTTTTTTGAATAGCTTCCCGAAGTAGCTCCTGTTAAGTCCGCAGGAGTCTGCGATGTCTTCGATGGAAATATCATTACAGTAGTTTTTTTCAATGAAAGAGATGGCTTCACGGATATAAAAGTCCCGCAGGCCGGAGGCGGATGGCTTCGGACTGTCCGTGATGGAGCATATGAGGGCATCGAGGAACAGATACAGATGACCTATCAGATAGATCGGCGACAGATCCCTGTGATCGACAATATGCTGCATTTCCTCCCTGACCACATTCTTTAATTTCTCTGATCAGGATAAAACAGCGCTGACGGGAGATGCGGAAGAATACACGGATCTGATTACAGGCCGTCGTCAAAGCGCAGAAGAGATCCGGCTGGAAGCCCGTGGATTCAGATGGCTTTATCGGACTTACAGTGGATAGCCTTTTTCCCTTCTGAGTCTGAAGTGATTTTTTCTGGCATCGATGAGACCTTCCTTTCGCATCCTCCCCAGTTCCTTGGAGAGGGCCGTGCGGTCAACGTTAAGGTAGTCCGCCAGCTGCTGACGGTCAAAGGGGATGTCGAATTCATCCGACTCCTTCTGCAGAGACATGCTGCTCAGATAGGCCATGACCCTGCCGCGGATGGTCTTCGGGGAGGTATGGAAACTCCTGCCGGAAAGCACCAGATTCTTACGAACGGATACGGCCAGCATGTTGGACATCAGTTTGAGTCTCCAGAGGGCTGTGTCCTGTTTTTCTTCGCTGAGAAAACCGATGCGGAGCATCAGGATCCTGCAGTCCTGATTGGCCACCGCGTCGACCAGGAGGGCTTCATCCGGCACAAGAGCATAGGTCTCCGCAAAGACCTGGCCTTTTTCCACATGGCTGAAGATGCTGCGGTTCCCCCACATATCATTGCTTTCGATCCGTACGCTGCCCTCGAGAACAAGCCCCATCATGTCAGTCGGGGTCCCGGCGTGCAGGATCACCTGGTCCTTTTCATATTCTTTCACAGAGGCTCTGAGGGCGGAGAGGGCAGCGTCCAGTTCTTCGTCGGTCATTCCGCGGAAGACCGCTGTTTTTTTCAGGTATTCTTTGTTCATATTCATTTCAGATTATTTCTCAAAATGTGGTTATAACCACATACTTACACTGCATACTCTACTATACTTACATCGTAAAGAAAAGAGGAGGATGCGAAAAATGATCAGAAAGATAATCCATATAGACGAAGAGAAATGCAACGGCTGCGGCCTGTGCGCGGAAGCCTGCCATGAAGGCGCCATAGATATGATCGACGGGAAGGCAAAGCTGGTCAGAGAGAACTTCTGTGATGGTTTCGGAGACTGTCTGCCCACGTGTCCCACCGGCGCCATCACATTCGAAGAGCGGGAGGCGCCGGCTTATGATGAGGCTGCAGTGAAAAGGGCGCAGGCAGCGAGTCATGCTGCTCCCCCTGCAGGCGGATGCCCCGGTTCCAGGATGATGCAGATGAAGGCTGCCCAGGAGACCGGCGCATCGGAAGAGGTCCGGGCAGACAGGAATCCTGTATCGAGGCTTGGCCAGTGGCCCTGCCAGATCAAGCTGCTTCCCACAGAGGCGCCGTTCTTCGACGGCGCGAAGCTGCTCATCGCAGCGGACTGCACTGCCTTCGCCTATGCCAATATGCATGAGGACTTCATGCGGGGCAGGATCACCCTCATCGGCTGTC